>NZ_SFBY01000069.1:0-14529 GCF_007095505.1 Microcystis sp. M_QC_C_20170808_M3Col | reverse complement strand
TGAACGAAACCCCCTACTATCTGTGGTCAAGGTTCAGTTTTTAGCTTGGTTATCGCTTTTTCCATTGTAGCTTAAAGCCGTCCTCAAAGGACGGGGTTTTAACCCAAATTTTCGATAAATGCGGCAATAAATATTCGAGATGAAAGCTTACGGATATTGTCGTTAGGAAAAGCGCGATACTGCCTATAGAGGGGATATAAGACCAAAATCTGGGCGTAAGTCCGTCTTGAGGAACCCTCCCCCGTGAAATAGGAAGCTCTCAACGATCTTGAGAGTAGTTCACAATGGAAAGTTCAGATCAGGCTAAAATCAATCTCGAACAGGTGTCATGCTTCTGGTGGAAAAATTATTAAGTAAGCCCAAAAACCGTAAATTAGCGATTTTTCTGGCTTTTATCGGTAGTATTCTCGCTTTACCCTTTCCTATCGCCGGTATTCATAAATTCTATCTCGGTCAACCTCTCTGGGGAATTATCTATCTTCTCCTCTGGCAAACTCCGATTCCCCGGGTGGCTTGCGCGATCGATGCGGTGTGGTATTTAATCCAAGATAACCAATTTTTGGCTAACTATTTTCCCACTGCCACCGCTGCTGCCACTGTCCCCAGTTTAGAGCCTAAACAAGTAGAGGCGATCGGGGCAGCTTTAAGGGAATTAGAGCGCCTCCGGCAAGAAGGATTAATTTCTGAGTACGAATTTGAAGAAAAACGGCGACAATTACTATGACACCGCAAAACTGGTTAGGACGCACTTTTAACCCTTTAAAAGCCAAAATTAGCAACGATCCCTATTATCGCTTTCGTTCCCTCGATGAGATCGCTATGGCGGCGCAATTGGGCATTAAAATTAATGTCAGTCAAGCGGGTGTGGATGATTGGCTGCGATTGCCGGGGATATCCATCCATCAAGCGCGGATGTTGGTGGAATTGCTGGCTATGGGGGTAGAATTGCTTTCTCTTGAAGATCTAGCGGCTGCTTTGAGTGTTCCTGTGGCTAGATTGAAAGTTTGGGAACCGATTCTAAAATTCGCCTATTATAGTCCAGAAAGTCACCTCGCACCCCCTAAAATCAATCCTAACACCGCCTCGATCGAGCAGTTAAAAACCCTGCCCCTCGTCAGCGATAATTTGGCAGCTGCCATTATTAAAAACAGAGAAGAACAGGGATTATTTAAGAATATTGTGGATTTTAAAGGGCGTTTATCCTTAGAAGCTCAGGAAATCTCCCAATTAATGTACTTTTTTCAGTTTTAATCCCAAATTTTAACGAAGGCAGCAGGAAGGTTTTAGGTGTTGGGGGTTGGGGTTTTGGGGTTTTGGGGTTTTGGGGTTTTGGGGTTTTAGTTCAATTTCCCCACCTCCCCAATTCATAATTCAGAATTCATAATTCATAATTCCCACACCCCACTTCCGGGCAAATCTAAATGTCTTCAGATTCCTCCGCATCACTAGGGGGAACTAGGGCCACCGCAGCGATCGCATCGTCCTCATCGAGTTTTTGTACCCGGATGCCTCCGGCCGATCGCGATTGGGGAGTAATAGCATCGACGGATTGACGGATAATAATACCCCGTTCGGTGATAATCATAAATTCCTCGTTGGGGTTAACAACGTGCAGAGCCGCTAATTTATCGTTCTTTTTGCGGAATTTAATCACTCTGACTCCTAATCCCGCCCGATTTTGCAGACGGAGGAGGGTAACGGGAACCCGTTTTCCTAGTCCTGCCATGGTAATCGCTAACACCCAGGGGCCATTATTAGCCACTTCGGGGTTAATTTCTTCGCTTTCGTCCTCGGTTTCTTCTTGGTTAGATTCAGCGATTTGGGCGACAATTTGACTAGGCAGGATGTCCATACTAATTAATTCGTCACCTGAGCGCAATTTCATCGATTTTACGCCTTTAGTTGCCCTTCCCAAGGAGCGCAATTGTTGACTATCGGCCTTAAAATGAATTGCCATCCCCTGACGAGAACCGATAATGACGCTGTCTTCCTCTTTGGCCAAGCGAACCCAACGTAGTTGATCACCGTCTTCGAGAGAAATGGCGATTAAACCGTTCGATCGAATATTACTAAAGGCAGCGAGGGCGGTTTTCTTGATAAATCCCTTTTGTGTGAGCATAATCAGGTAATTATCCTCGCTGAACTCGCTGACTGCCACCACCGAGGTAATTTTCTCCCCTTTGGGAATCTCTAACAGTTGCACGATGGGAACGCCGCGAGCGGTACGGGAACCGGTGGGGATATGATAGGCGTTGAGACTATAGACAACCCCGCGATCGGTGAAAAAGAGGACGCTATCGTGATCGCGGCAGGTGATAAAGTGATCGATGCCGTCGTCTTCTTTCATTTTCGCGCCAGCTTTGCCCCTTGTCGCCCGATTTTGGGACTCAAAGGTATTAACGGGCATTCTTTTGATGTAACCCTGTTCGGTGACGAGAATTAAGGCCTGTTCGTTGGCAATCAGGTCAGTTTCGGCGATTTCTCCTTCCCTTTGTTCAATATGACTGCGACGCGGGGTAGCGTGAATCGTTTTGATCTGTTGCAGTTCTTCCTCAATAATGGTGTCGATACGTTCTTTTCTGGCTAAAATATCCTGAAGATCGCTGATTTTTGCCAGTAATTCCCCGTGTTCTTGCTGAATTTTCTCCGATTCTAGGGCGGTTAACCGTCGCAGCTGCATTTGTAGGATTGCGTCTGCTTGCACCTCTGAGAGACCAAAATTCTGCACTAATCCCTCTTTTGCGGTAGCTGTATCGGCAGCACTGCGAATCAGGGCAATGATTGCATCGAGACTAGCGAGGGCAATTAGTAAACCCTGAAGGATATGATCCCTTTCCTCGGCCTTGCGGAGTTCATAACGGGTACGACGGGTGATCACTTCTACCCGAAAATCGAGGAAAACGCGGAGAAACTCCCTTAAAGTCAGTAATCTCGGTTCGTTATCGACTAATGCCAACATATTCGCCCCAAAATTCGACTGGAGGGGCGTTTGTTTATAAAGATTGTTGAGGACGACGCGAGGATAGGCATCTCGTTTCAGTTCGATCACCACCCGGATGCCGTCGCGATCGCTTTCGTCCCGCACATCGGAAATACCGTCTATTTTGCGATCATTGACCAAATCGGCGATTTTTTCGATTAATGCCGCTTTATTGGTCTGATAGGGCAGTTCGGTGATAATAATAGCATCTCGATCGGGTCTTCCCCTTTGTTCGATGGTTTCAAAGGTGGCGACTCCCCGCAGGGTAATGGAACCGCGGCCAGTGGTGTAAGCTTCCTGAATGCCGTCTCTGCCAAGGATATGCCCTCCGGTGGGAAAGTCTGGACCGGGGATATAACGCTGTAATTCCGTATCGGTGAGATCGGGGTTATGGATGAGGGCAACGGTTCCATCGATGATCTCGGCCAGGTTGTGGGGGGGGATATTGGTGGCCATACCGACGGCGATGCCCGATGAGCCATTAATTAGCAGTTGTGGGACTCTAGAGGGCAAAACCACGGGTTCCTGTTGGGAACCATCGAAGTTATCGGCGAAATCGACGGTTTCTGACTCGATATCCTGTAGTAGGGCGTTGGTGGCCAGGGTGTGCAGACGACACTCGGTATAACGCATGGCTGCCGGGGGATCGTTATCGATCGAGCCGAAGTTACCATGACCGTTAATCAGGGGATCGCGCATGGAGAAATCCTGGGCCATGCGGACGAGAGCATCGTAAACGGCAGTATCCCCGTGGGGATGGTATTTTCCTAATACTTCCCCGACGACTCTAGCGCATTTCCGGAAGGGGCGATCGGGGGTTAATCCTAGTTCGTACATCGCATAAAGAATGCGCCGGTGTACGGGTTTCAGTCCGTCCCTAGCGTCGGGCAAGGCGCGCCCAACGATGACGCTCATGGCGTATTCTAGGTAGGAACGGGACATTTCATTGCTTAAGTCTGTGGGGACGATATGATCCTGGGCGGCGGTCATAGGGGGGTTAACTCCAATAACAAGGCAAAAAAGCGTTTTTGTGAGTAAATTCGCTAAAAATCGGGCTTTTACCCTTTTGATGTGCAAAATATGCCCATTTGTACGACTATTTTACCATAAAATCTGCCTTTTTTGGGGTTTAGAACAGTGTCAAGTCAGTAGCGCTCGCAGGTTTCTTGGCTGGGATGGAGGAGTTAATGGTTTGCTATCCTCTTGACAGAGATTGCAGAAAGTCGAGAAGATTTTTAAAAGAAGGACAACGAGTGGCACAAAGTTCTAAATTTAGCTTTTCGGCTAGTTCAAGATTCATGTTGGTACTATAACGGGGTTTTCTATTTTCACCGATTGACAATTTGATCAATTCTTCTTTCGGTTTGATAATTAGGTGAGGGTTTGGGTGAGCTTTTCCCTTGCCTCGTCCCACATATTTAACAACCTCTGGATCAGACCAAAACCAAGCCTCTAATTCTTCTATTGGGATGCAGATATATTTCCTGATACTATTAATATTAGAACAGCTTAATTCTAAGTGATCTCGCAATTGTTTTTCATCGTTAAGAGAGTTATTCTTGGGATTACGATCTAAATCATGAACAATGATAAAAGCATCACATCCTTCCCTTGTCATCACTTTAAGTTTTGCTGACAGTTTTCTCTTTAATGTACTACAAGATTTAGATGCCCAGGATTTTGTCCTAGTATTTGTCCCCAGCACGCGATGGATAATTTGACGAAACACATCGCAGTCCGTCTCATCTTCGGCAATTATGGCGATCAAGTTACTACTCATCGAGAATACCACTGTAAATCCAGTCTCCTAAATCTCCTTCTTCACAGAGGTAATCCACAACTTTTTCAATCTCTCCTTCTTCTAGTTTCCTAACACTTGTCCGTCCTTGGTTACGATAAACTAAGCTAATATTTTCTGGCTTTGTCCAAGCTACTACTTGTGGTGAATGAGTTGATATAATTAAATTTTCATCCCAAGTATAGGATTTAATTTCATTTAATAATTTTGCTAACATTGCGGGATGTATTTGTGTTTCTGGCTCCTCAATTATGGTTGTTGTATTAGGATAGTGAGCAATTATTTCGATAAGAATTGATAAAACTCGCAAGGTGCCATCGGAGAGTAATCCAATATTGACTCCATCTAATAATACTGAAGCGATGTACTCTTCTTCTTTACCTTGGACTGTCTGTCCAGAATGCTCACTCAAAACGAACTTCTGCACAGTGATTTTCTTGGCAAGTCCTATTCGTTGACAAACATTTTCCAGTTCATCAAAATCATCCGTACCTACCCAACGAAATATTCTCCGAGCTAGAGTATCTGCTAGATCAAATCGACTGGCAGAAATCTTCTTACTTGCCACCTTTAATAAAGAAGGCTGTCGTCTTGATGTGCGACGGATAGGAGCTTTGCCAAGAAGACGAATCCCTTTTAAAATAGCATAAACCCACTGCATTTCTGGAGGTAAATTTAGCGATGAATTTCCAGGTATATTTGACTGTCGCAGCGAGGTAGTATTGCCAAGAATAGCAAATATTGGCTCACCATTATTAGGGAAGCTTGTTAGTCCAAATTGGCTTTTCCAGAGAAGTTCTTGATCTCCATCAATATACTGACAAGAATCATCCCAAGTGAAGGAACTTTCCAAGGAATTATCGTTAGTGGTATCATCTATGTCTGTATCTAGATCGTCCATAGAAAAGGGGATGATTAGCTCATACCTGTATCCTAAGCGCCGGTTAGTCGGTGTTAGAATTTCAACCTGCAAAATTGTGGGAATGCTATCACTGTCAATCATCCGAGAGCCGATCGATCTACCGATAGCACAGGATGAGATGGCTTCAAATCCTTCTAGGATAGCGGATTTCCCCGCACCGTTTCTACCCACTAATACCCCAACTTGGTTAACTAGGGATAGGGAAACTGGACCTCCTAGCACACCCCAACCATCGAGGGTAAAAGATAATAGTCTAGGCTGGTTCATACAGAGCCTTATTAGTTAATTATATCCAATCTATCTGATCTTCCCTCAGTTTTCCGGGCTGGCGGCTGGCGATCGCCGATGAGGACTACTTTTAGCTGTTTTTCCCTCGATAATTTAGGATAGAATAAAAATGCGATCAAGAGTTAATATTATGGCCCGATCGGCAGCTCAAGAATCGATGATGATTGAGCTTAATGATCCCTTAACTCTAGCGAAGGCTATTATCCTGATTTTCCCAGCGCAAAAATTACCCAAAAATGGTTACTCCTCTCCTCTGGCAAAATGCCAATCCCAACCCCAATAATCTGGAGAATTTCCAAATTATTAGCCAATGGTGGCAAGATTTAAATCTTAAGGAAGTCTTCTGGCAACAGCGTTTAATTCCCGCTCCTGGCTCTCTGGAAGATATTAATTGGGAGCGGCAAGGTTTTGATGAAAAATTTAGCATCCAAATGCCTCAAATTCGTGGAATTACCCTCTATTGGCATAAATCTACTTTTGCTGACGAAAGAAGCATGACACCTAAACAATTAATTTTAGATCGGGAACGGGAGCAATTAGACATTTATCCCCAATCCCAACCTAGTTTAGTTATTCGGGTGACGAAACCCCATCTAGTTTATCAAAAATTCGAGCTAAAAAATCCTCTCCTGGTCGGCAAAAAAGCAGAAAGTGAATATATTTTACTGATCAGGGATAAAGAACAGCAAATAGAAGTTAAAATTAATCTCAGTCCTGAAAATTATCGGCAATTTCTAGAAACCATGACTGAGGATCAATAAATAATGTGGCAGGGAAACCTAGAACTAATTTACACGCAAAAAAATCTCGCAACCCAGATTAATCATGTCTATGCTACCGCACCTTTAAAAGTACAAAGACCTTTTTATCCCGAAGGAAAAAACCTTTGTCATACGGTGATTTTACACACGGCTGGGGGAATAGTTGGGGGTGATGTTCTTCAACAAAAAATTCATCTTCAAGCCGCTACTAATGCCCTGATTACCACTGCTTCTGCTGGAAAAGTTTACCAGAGTAATGGTCAGATGTCCCAGCAATTAATCGAGATTAAAATTGATGACAATGCCAGTTTAGAATGGCTACCTCAAGAAACGATTATCTTTAATGGTGCAGCATTTCGCCAACATTTACGAGTGGATTTAGGGGAAAATAGCAGTTGGTTAGGATGGGAAATTACCCGTTTTGGTCGCACTGCGCGAGGAGAGAAATTTTTAGCGGGAGAATGGCATTCTAATTGGGAAATTTGGCGATCAGGACAACCTTTATGGCTCGATCGATCCTGCCTGTTAGGTGGTAAAATGATCGAGGGATTTTCCGGTTTAAATGATAGTGCCATGATCGGTACTTTAGTTTATATCGGTCAACCGGTGGGCAGAAATTTGATTGCGAAAGTGAGAGATTTTTCCCTAGAAGGAGAGATGGGAGTTACTAACACTTTAGGAGATGGTCTTTTGTGTCGTTATCGGGGTAATTCTAGCGGTGAAGTGCGACAATGGTTTCAGCAGGTTTGGCAAATTTTAAGGCGAGAAATGAGCGATCAAGAGGCAATTATTCCGCGAGTTTGGTTATCTTGGTAAAGGCGGTCAATTTCACTTTTCTCAAGTCACTTGAATGCCTGTATCGGTGATCGGAGCTATCCAAAATTGTAGATCGGGAGCGACGAGAATTTCCCGGGCCTTTTTAACGATGGTTTCCGCCACTTCCTGAGATGAACAGAGAGTAAAAACCGTCGGGCCAGAGCCTGACATCATCGTTCCCAAGCCGCCTAAATCGTCTAGAACCTGTCTTAACTCGGCTACGAGGGGAAATTCGGGTAAAACCACCTTTTCGAGGTCATTATGGATAAATTTGCCGATAGCGGCCGGTTTTTTCTGGGCGATCGCTTGTACCAAAGCCCCAGAACTCACCTGCTGACGACGGTGATGAAATTCCTCTGGAGAAGACAGATAGGTATCCTGAAATTTTTGCCGATAGCTTTGGTAGGCCCAGGGTGTAGAAACGGATAAATGGTCGTATTTGGCTAAAATCACCCATAATCCAGTCAGAGGAGCGATAGGATCGAGAATTTCTCCCCTTCCCGTACAGATAACCGTTCCTCCTGTCACACAAAAGGAAGTATCGGATCCCAATCTTGCCGCTAAAGTTTCTAATTCCGGACGGGTTAAACCTAATTCCCAGATTAAATCGATACCGACTAACACCGCCGCCGCGTTGGTGGAACCCCCCGCTAAACCGGCAGCCACGGGAATATATTTGTCGATGCTGATATCAATGCCGCCGTAATTGGCAAAGAGCCGGGGGAATTCCCTCGCCATCAAAGTGGCGGCGCGATGGGCGAGATTACTGCTATCTTGGGGGACGAGGGGATGATGGCAAAAGAGACGGAATTCCTGCAATCCGTTAGGCCGGAGAGTGATGCGATCGCATAATCCCACCGTTTGCATCACCATCACTAACTCGTGGAAACCATCGGGGCGATCGCCAACTATTTCTAGATATAAATTAATTTTAGCGGGGGCTAGAAGGGTATAACTGTGCATTTGTCAAGGAAAAAAATCTAAAATTTTGGCAATTGACCTAATTTTTCCGCCAAGTCAATCCATTGCGATAAACTGAGATCTTCGGCGCGAGCGAGGGGATTAATCTCTAATTGTGTCAGGATTTGGCTTAATCGATCACTATCTAGACAATTTTTTAGATTATTGCGTAACATTTTGCGTCGGTTGGCAAAACCCCAGCTAATTAAAGTGGACAAAAAGGCAGCATTACTGACATTATTGGGTAAAACATGGGGTAAAAGCTGAATTACCGCCGAATCCACCTGGGGAGGTGGCGAAAAGGCCCGCCGGGGTACATCACAAATCCATTGACAATCGGCAAGGTATTGAATGCGGACGCTGAGAGCGCTGTAAGCTTTGGTGGAGGGGACAGCGACTAATCTTTCGGCGACTTCTTTCTGGACTAAGAGGGTAATACTCTGGTAAGGGGGGGTGAAGGGATGGGCGATCGAACCGAGGAGCTTTTCGAGGATCGGGCCGGTGATATTATAGGGAATATTAGCCACTACCTTATTAACTGGCGGCAGTTGCTCGGGTTTAAGGGTAAGAAAGTCCCCTGGGATGAGATGAAAGTTATCTTGTTGGCCAAATTTTTTAGTTAAAATTGTCCATAGATCTCGATCGATTTCTACAGCGACAACCAATTGAGCGCCATCGAGAAGACGACGGGTTAAAATGCCTGTACCCGGACCGATTTCTAATACCCGATCTTCTGATTGTAAATTAGCAGCGCCGATGATGCGATCGAGTATCGATTCATCTTTTAACCAATGTTGTCCAAAACGTTTACGCGGTTGAATTTTCATACCTCTATTTTAAAGTCAGAGGGTTGTCCTCGACAATAACACCCCTGAAAATATGGGCAATGCGATCGATAACCGCATCAATTATGATAGAGCCTAGACAAAGATAGCAAAAAAAAATAGATACAATGTCAGATTTGAACGATGTTTTCGCAATTGTAGCAGGAGCGGTTCCGGGAGCGTTATCTCGTTATCATATTACCGAATGGACAAAAGCAAAATTCGGCTTGCGCTTTCCCTATGGAACCTTTATTATTAATTTAACTGGCTGTCTAGCTATCGGCTTTTTTGTGGCTATTTTACCCAAGTTTACCTTTTATTCCCACGCAGTAGATTTAATGGTTAGAACGGGATTTTTAGGGGCTTATACCACCTTTTCTACCTATAGTTTAGATATCCTGATCCTCTGGCGCAATCAGCAAAATTTTCTCAGTCTTTTTTTTGCAGTTTCTAGTATAATTTTCGGATTAATTGCCGTGAGAATCGGGGCAGCTATTGCCCAAGTTTTTCCAGTTGAATTCTCCAATTTATTGACTATTTAACGGCAGGACAGACAGCATGGATTTTTTCAGGGGACGTTATGGTTTATTCGTGGCGATTGGGGCTATTTTTGGGGCTTTGAGTCGTTTTTATATCGCCGAATTAATTCAATATCTCTTCAGTCAAGAATGGGTATTTTTAGCTACATTTTTTGTCAATGTTTCTGGCTGTTTAATTATTGCCTATATCTTTACTATGGTTAAGGAAAATATTCGCATAATTGCCCCAGAATTAGGATTGATGATTGCCACGGGTTTTTGTGGTTCCTATACAACTTTTTCCACCTATAGTTTGGAGGTAAACAAGTTTTTAGAGCAGGGAAACGTGACTTTCGGTTTAATTTACTGGTTGGGCAGTGTTTTTGGGGGGATGATTGCGCTTAAAATTGGAGTTATTTTAGCAAGAACAGGTTTTCCTAGATGAATTATTAAGGGCGCAAAAATAGATAAATATCTAAGCACAATTGAGAGCATCTTTTTCCTTTCCTACTCAGTCTTAATAGGTAATGTCTCCATTGGTTTGAAACCAATCGATGGCATCGGCTAAAGCTTGTCTAATCGGCGATTGGGGTAAGCCTAGTTCTTGCACTGCCTTCGAGGAATCGTAGTACATGGACTGTTTTGACATTTTCACGCCATCAAGGGGTATAGAGGGCGATTTTCCGAGGACAGGAAGAACTTTTTCATCTAACCAAGCTATTAGTAAAGGAATCCAAAAAGGTAAAACAATTTTCGGGGCATTTATGCTGGTAATTTCAGCTAATTCTGTCAACAAAGTTTTTAAAGAAGTGTTTTGATGACCTAAAATATATCTTTCGCCAGTTCTGCCCTTTTCTAAAGCTAATAAATGTCCCCAGGCCACATCGCGCACATCAATTAGATTTAATCCCGTATTCACATAAGCGGGCATTTTTCGCCGCAAAAAACGGAGAATAATGTCGCTGGTGGGTGTAGGCTTGATATCAAATGCTCCTATGGGCGTACTAGGATTAACTATAACGATATCCTGTCCTCTTTGTACTGCTTTGAATGCTTCCTGTTCTGCCCAATACTTCGATTTTTTATAATAACCCACTAATTGATGGGCGGGACTTTGATAAGTTTCATCGACACTTTCACCCTTTTTACCCACTCCAATGGCGGCCACGGAACTGGTATAAACTATTCTGGCAATTCCCGCTAAATGCGCCGATTCTAGAACATTTCTTGTGCCTAAAACATTGTTTTGGTAGAGTTGATGTCTATCCTTTTGCCAGAGAGAATAGTGCGCCGCTACATGAAAGAGAACTTCGCATCCGACCATTAATTTAAATAAGTTCTCATCATTTAAATTACCCCGGACAATTTCCACATCTAAACCCCACAAATTTCTGAGATTACTGTGGGGACGGACGAGGACGCGGACTTGGTAGCCTTCAACTAAAAGCAATCGCACTAAATTCGCCCCGATAAAACCCGTTCCACCCGTCACAAAAGCACGCATTGCTCAAACTTTCTCCTATTTTCGCTTCCTATCGTTAAGGGAAATTTAATCACCTTAACCTGCTCATTGCTATACCTTAATCTTAGTCAAGATTTAAGCTTTTCTTGATAAAATTTGAGGACAGATTATTTTAAACTAAGAGCAGTCAATCTTCAGTAAAAATGCTCCTATGAATCCATCTCCAGAGTCAACTTTTGTTTGTCCGATTATCATCGAAGACGACAGAACAGGATTAGACACAGAAACTATCCGACGGGCTTTAAGGGATAATTTACTCTATATTCAAGGTAAATTACCAGAATTAGCCAGCAAAAACGATCTTTACCTGGCCCTAGCCTATACAATCCGCGATCGTTTATTGCAGCGTTGGTTAACCACCCAACAAACCTATCTCAAAAAAGATGTCAGAACCGTTTGTTATCTCTCGGCCGAATTTTTAGTCGGTCCCCATTTGGCTAATAATTTAATTAATCTCGGTATCTACGAACAGGTGGAGAAAGCTGTCAGCGAATCGGGATTAAAACTAGAAGAATTAATTGCCCAAGAAGAAGAACCGGGGTTAGGAAATGGTGGTTTAGGTCGTTTAGCGGCCTGTTATTTAGATTCCCTTTCTACCCTAGAAATTCCCGCTATTGGTTACGGTATTCGCTACGAATTTGGTATCTTTGATCAAAGAATTCACGACGGTTGGCAGGTGGAAATAACCGATAAGTGGTTACAGTATGGAAATCCCTGGGAAATTGCCCGACCGGAAGCGGGAGTAGAGGTAAAATTTGGCGGTTATACCGAATCCTATACCGACGAAAATGGTAATTATCGCAGTCGTTGGATTGCCGATTATGTAGTCAAAGGAATTCCCTACGATACCCCAATTCTCGGCTATCGAGTTAACACCGCTAATACCATGCGTCTATGGAAATCAGAAGCTTGTGAATCTTTTGATTTTGGTCGCTTTAATCGCGGCGATTATTATGGTGCGGTGGATAATAAAGTTCACTCGGAAAATATCAGTAAAGTTCTCTATCCGAACGATGAACCAATTCAAGGCAAAGAACTGCGTTTAGAACAGCAATATTTCTTTGTTTCCTGTTCCCTACAGGATATGATTCGTATTCACTTATATGAGAACCCCAGTCTCGATAATTTTCATCAAAAATGGTCGGTACAATTGAATGATACTCACCCTTCCGTCGGTGTGGCCGAGTTAATGCGCTTGTTAATTGACGTGCATCATTTCGATTGGGATAAAGCTTGGTTTATTACTCAAAATACCTTCGCCTATACCAATCATACTCTTTTGCCAGAAGCTTTAGAAAAATGGCCTTTGAGTATTTTTGGTCGTCTTTTACCCCGATTAATGGAAATTATCTACGAAATTAACTATCGTTTCTTGGATAAAATTCGCATTATTTATCCCCATGATGATGGCAAAATGTCCCGTTTATCTATAATCGATGAAAGCGGCGAAAAATATGTCCGTATGGCTCACCTTGCCTGTGTGGGTTCCCAGGCAATTAATGGGGTGGCAGCCCTCCATACAGAATTACTGAAAAAAGATGTTCTGCGCGATTTCTATGAACTCTTTCCCGAAAAATTTAGCAACAAAACTAATGGAGTTACTCCCCGGCGCTGGATAGTTTCTAGTAATCCCCGCTTGACTTTTGCGATTACAGAAAAAATCGGCGAAAATTGGATTAATCATCTGGAGGATTTACGCGGTTTAGAAAACTATGTCGATGATGGGGTATTTCGGGACTATTGGCGACGAATTAAATACGATATTAAGGCAGATTTAGCCAATTATATCGATAAAAAAGTCGGCATTAAAGTTGATCCTAGTACCCTCTTTGATGTGCAGGTAAAACGCATTCACGAATATAAACGGCAACATCTCAACGTTTTACATATCGTCACTCTCTATCATCGCCTCAAAAATAATCCCAATCTAGATATTACACCCCGTACTTTTATTTTTGGTGGTAAGGCAGCCCCGGGTTATTTTATGGCGAAATTAATCATTAAATTGATTAATTCTGTGGCAGAAGTGATCGACAATGATCCGACGATTGGAGGACGTTTAAAAGTGGTTTTTCTGCCCGATTATAATGTCACCTTCGGTCAACGGGTTTATCCGGCTGCCGACTTGTCTGAACAAATTTCCACGGCCGGGAAAGAAGCTTCGGGAACTGGTAATATGAAATTCTCCATGAATGGGGCCTTAACTATCGGCACTCTCGATGGGGCAAATATCGAAATTCGTGAAGAGGTGGGGGCAGAAAATTTCTTTCTTTTTGGCTTGACAACCGAGGAGGTTTATGCTAAGAAAGCCCAGGGTTATAATCCCCAAGAATACTATTACCATAACGAAGAATTGCGGGCAGTATTAGACCTCATTGGTTCGGGATTTTTTAGCCGGGGTGATAGTAGTTTATTCCGTCCGCTTGTGGATAATCTTATCTACGATGATCCCTATATGTTACTGGCTGATTATCAGTCCTATATCGACTGTCAGGAGAGTGTCGGTCGCGCCTATCAAGATCAAGAACATTGGAGTCGTTTAGCGATTCTTAATGTGGCCCGCATGGGGAAATTCTCTAGCGATCGATCGATTCGGGAATACTGCGAGGAAATCTGGCGGGTACAACCGGTAAAGATTGAATTACCCGATTATATTCAAGCTAATGCCGGTTTATCGGTAAATTAGAACCAATCTAGGCAGTAGGATCCTGTTTATTCATCCTACTGCCCACAGGATAACCAGCCATGGGCGACTCTAATCTAGATTTCTACGGGATTGACGGGGCTCGAACCCGCAACTTCCGCCGTGACAGGGCGGTGCTCTAACCAATTGAACTACAATCCCATTTTTGCGACAATTCTGATTGTAACTTCATCATTAGGGTTATGTCAAGCACCTCTGGGAAAATTTTTTTGAGGGAGAGGGAAGTGGGGAAACAATTCATAACTGGGTTTTTCAAGTTGGATTGGTATCAATACTGAATTAAAGCCAAAAAATCCCCAATTAGGGACCGGACCCTCTTTACCAAAATTTTGGGTTAAAGCCCCGTCCTTTTAGGACGGCTTTATGTGAAAATGAAATTGGTTTGAATCCCCTGAGTGGGCGGTAGTGAATGGCTCGATTGAGTTGAACCCTTGAA
>NZ_SFBY01000068.1:0-3474 GCF_007095505.1 Microcystis sp. M_QC_C_20170808_M3Col | reverse complement strand
GCACTTCCTCCCTGATGTTTTTTCTTAAAGTTGGGATACTTAGTACGACCAGCAAAGAAATTGGTAAAAGCTGTTTGTAAATGTCTTAACCCTTGTGGTAAAGGTACACAACTAACTTCGTTTAAAAATTCTAATTCTTCTTGCTTTTTCCAATCGGTTAGCATTGAAGAAGTTTGAGCGTAGCCTACTCTTTCTTGTCTTTCGTACCATGCTTGTGTTCGTTCGTGGAGAGCTTTGTTGTAAACTAATCTTATACAGCCCAAAGTGCGCCGCAATAGCGACTCTTGTTCTGGTGTGGGGTAAAATCGAAACGAGTAGGCTTTTTCCATGTCTCACATTTTAGCATATATTTCGTAAATGTGTTAATATTTAACAGTAAAGCCGTCGTAGAACGACGGGGTTTCAGACCCAAAATTTTCGATGAGGACTCGCAAGCCCAACTTCTGGTTAAGTTACTTACGGCTGCTGGTCATGACGTACTGACGATCAATGAAATTGGTTTGGCTGGCTGCACAGATGATGTCGTACTTGACTATGTCATACAGGAAAATCGGATTCTGCTAACTCATAACTGCGATGACTTTGAAGAGCTGCACTAGGGTAATCCAAGCCATTCGGGGATCTTAGCGGTTTACCGTAACGCTAACCCCCTAAAAAATATGGGCTTCAAGGCAATTGTCAAGGCGATCGCCAATATCGAAACTGCTAACGTCCCTCTGATCAATCAGTTCATTTCCCTGAATCAGTGGAACTATTAGCGTATTTCAGTGATCTTTCATCCTAAAAACGCGCTATAAGGAGCGCCCAAGTTCACCACTGACTAACCCACCCTGCTGATACGGATATCCCCCTTCCGGCTAATGTAAAGAAAACGTTACAGTAACAGGTAAAGCCCAGTAGCCAGGAAGCCGTCGATCATGTTTGAATACTTTAACCAGAAAGCTATCAAAGCGGTGATGTTCGCCCAAGAGGAAGCCCGTCGTACCGCTCACAGTGTCGTGGGTACGGAGCATTTACTGTTAGGATTGATAGGAGAAGCCACCGCCACCGCAGCCTTAATTCTCAAGGATTTAAAAGTCACCCTGCACGAAAGTCGCCGCCTGATTGAAGGAATGACTGGCCGCGGCACGGGTTACAGTCCCGTTAATATCCCTTTTACCCCAAAAGCGAAAAAGATGTTCGAGCAAGCATTTCAGGAAGCTCGACAATTAGGGGAACAGGCGATCGCACCTGAACATTTATTACTCGCTATCACCAGCGATCCCGAATCCCTAGCCGCTAAAATTTTAATTATGCAGGGTGTTGATTTGATCAAACTTCGCGGCCTTTTACTTAAAAATGCCGGGGAAAAAGTCGCTAGTGGTCGCTTAACGGGTGATAGTGACTATAAAGACCAGAAAAATGCTCCCCAAGGCGGTATTTTAGCCCAATATGGTCGCAATTTAAGCCAAGAGGTCAAAAATGGCAAAATTGACCCTTTAATCGGTAGAGAGCCAGAAATCGAGCGAGTTGTCCAAATTTTAGGCCGCCGTACCAAAAGTAACCCGATTTTACTGGGTGAGCCGGGGGTGGGGAAAACTGCGATCGCTGAAGGTTTAGCACAACGCATCCATAATGGCGATATTCCCGAACTTTTGCGGGATAAACAGGTAATTGCCCTCGATATGGGGTCTTTACTGGCGGGAACCCGTTTTCGCGGCGATTTTGAGGAACGTTTAAAGGGTATCGTGGAGGAAGTTCGCAAATCGGGCAATATTATCCTGTTTATCGATGAAATTCACACTCTTGTGGGTGCTGGTAGCATGGGAGGAGCTATGGATGCTTCTAACTTGCTTAAACCTGCTTTAGCTCGCGGCGAGTTACAGTGTTTAGGGGCAACGACTCTCGATGAGTATAAACGGCATATTGAGCGAGATGCGGCTCTAGAAAGACGTTTTCAGCCAGTTATGGTGGGAGAACCGACTAAAGAGCAAGCGATCGAGATTTTACGGGGTTTAAAAGCCACCTACGAGGATTTCCATCAGGTAAAATACGATCAAAAAGCGATCGAAGCTGCTGTTAATCTATCCTCTCGCTATATCAATGATCGCTTTTTACCGGACAAAGCGATCGATCTTCTCGATGAAGCGGGATCCCGCACCCATCTACGCTATTCCCTGCAAAGTAAAAGTCCTGCGGAGGTTAGGGAAGAATCACCCCTAATTAACCCCGAATCTTTAATTCCAGTGGTGGATGCGGAGGAAATCGCCCAAATTGTCGCCGCTTGGACAGGTATTCCCGTTAGCCAATTAACTCAAACTGAGTCGGAATCGCTCTTAAATCTGGAATATCAACTGCATGAGCGGATTATTGGCCAACAGGAGGCAGTAAATGCCGTTTCTCGTGCTATTCGTCGAGCGCGAGTAAATTTAAAGAATCCTAACCGTCCGATTGCCTCGTTTATTTTTGCAGGTCCCACGGGAGTCGGTAAAACTGAATTAACGAAAGCCTTGGCTAAGTTGCTCTTTAGCTCGGAATCCAGTATGATTCGTCTAGATATGTCGGAATTTATGGAATCCCACACGGTTTCTAAGTTAATTGGTGCGCCTCCCGGATACATCGGTTACAATGAAGGCGGTCAGTTAACGGAAGCAGTGCGTCGTCAACCCTATAGAGTGGTTTTGTTTGACGAAATCGAGAAAGCACATCCCGATGTTTTTAATCTTCTCCTGCAACTGTTAGAAGATGGTCATTTGACCGATTCCCAAGGTCGTCGGGTGGACTTTAAGAATACCCTAATTATCATGACCTCGAATATTGGCTCAAAAGTCATCGAAAAAGGCGGTAATAGCTTAGGATTCGAGATTGCTGACGATTTTGCTCAATCGCGCTACCAACAGATTTCTAATCGGGTGACAGAGGAGTTAAAACAATATTTCCGTCCCGAATTTCTCAACCGTCTCGATGAAATTATCGTTTTCCGACAGTTAACTCGCGAAGAAGTTACCCAGATTGCCGATATTCTTATCGCGGATTTAGCCAAACAATTGACAGAAAAAGGCATTTCTGTGGAAGTTACCGCCGCTTTTAAGGATTTGGTCATCAATGAGGGTTATGATCCTAGCTACGGTGCGCGGCCTTTACGTCGTGCTTTAACTCGACGCTTAGAGGATAGTTTAGCGGTCGCGATGTTATCGGGAAAAGTCAATTCTGGAGACCATGCGATATTAGATGTAACTGCTGAAGCTGTGGTGACAGTCTCTAGTCATCAGCGCTCTGAGCAAAGCGATATTCTCTCGCAATTACAGTTACAACCAGTGGGTTAATCCCCTCAAAAATTGCTTTTTTCGGGGTTGAAAATGTTTCAACCCCGATTTTTATCGAAAATTTGGGTTAAAACCCCGTCGTTTTACGACGGCTTTTCTTGATCTTTAATATAGCACCTAAGAACTTCCAATGGCGCACCTCCTACAGAAGAAACAAAATAACTAGGCG
>NZ_SFBY01000067.1:0-2547 GCF_007095505.1 Microcystis sp. M_QC_C_20170808_M3Col | reverse complement strand
GCAGTTTAAATGCAGTACAGCTTAACTGATGACAAAATAACTTGATTCTCCGAATAACTTGAGAAAAGTTGCTCAAAATATAGCCTCAGCAACACAAATCGGCTTATCTCTAGGTAAATCCTTGCAGGAGTGCCATTGTACCAGATATTTTCTCTCTGCTCGATTTATTTAATAAGCTCTGCTGATGAATAAAAAAAAATAATAAACTAGGCTTATGAGTATTCGCCTCTACAATCAGTAGCCTTAACCCAAACGCCTTTAAGTTTTTAGGTGTTGTCAGATCTACTCCTGCATCTCGTCTCGAGATATCTCCCCTTGGTGGTAATGGACTTTTTTCAATTGATAATTTACAAGTAGCCACTAAATCTATCCAGTCTGTTCCTGAACCCCTCACAATTCTAGGAATAGTAATATTAGGATTAGAGGCGTTGTTGTCTAAAAAGCACAAACAAAACGATATTGACGATGATTAGTTGATGTTTAAAGGTGACGTAAGCGATAGGGTTTACGTCCCTTCTTCATACTCACAAAAACTGTAAGTTAGGATAATCTAAAATTGCATTATCTTCAGTAACTATCGTTAAATCATGTTGTAAAGCTTGACACATTAAAAGGCGGTCAAAAGGATCTTTATGAAGGAGTGGCAAATCCTTTAAATGTACTATGCTTTTTTCATCAATAACCAAACTATTAATTAAATGCTGTTTCCTTTTCTTGGGAAGATATATATCAGGATGTTCGGGAAAATTTAATTTGCCTAACTGATACTTGATAACGCATTCCTAAACAGATATAACGCTTAGAAAAACTTCATTGTTACTATTTTTTATCTGACCGCACAAGTTATCCGACAAGCGAGGATTATCACTAATTAACCAAAGAAAAATGTGTGTATCTAGTAACAATCTCATTGCGGATAAAACAAGTCCAAAACTTCATCAGGTAAGGGGTTATTAAAATCATCGGGAACAGCAAATTCTTCTTTAGCCAATCCTACTGGACGAGATTGATTAGCTTGACCTAAAAACTGGCAAATTATCTTAATCTCATTTTCACTTAAAGGATTTTTACTGTCCATTTCTTGGTTATTTTTAATTAAAAATTGCCATTTTTGTAATGCTTTTTCTATCAGGTAATTATCAGATTTGTTTGACGCTTCTTCATGGTTTAAATCATCAACAAATTGCCATATTAAATTAATATTATCTGGGGATAAGATACCTAACTTCTCAATTAAACACTGGCGTAATTCTACATCGTTCATACTGTTTTTCGTATTAACTATGAAACGCCTCCCTCCCTGCTGATACCCGCGACTTAGACGGAGATAGCAACATCACCGAAGCAATACCCTTTGATATTGCCCGAAATCCTCGCGTTAACGGTACAAACGTCGATTTAGGTGCCTTTAAATTCGTCCAAAATAGCCCACCATTCCTCTACGATACTACCCTCACCGTACCCGAAAATAGCCTCTTAAACACTCTTGTTGGCACAATTACCCCTACCGATGCCAACACTAGGATTAGGGGCATTGTTTTCTAAAAAGCACAAACAAGACGACAACGCAAGGAATTAGTTAATTTTGAAGAGGACATGAACGATAGAGTTGATGTCCCTTGAAATTAATTGTTATTATCTTCTTAATTATATCGATCTAAAAGAGATTGAATTAACTGAGGAGAAGCCCGAAAACTCGTTTTTTGTAATTTCTCAATTGCAGTTTTTATATCGATCAAGTCTTGTTTGATCGCTATTTCAAGAACACCTAATAAACCCGTAACTTTTAGACCTCTATCTATAGCAATTTTTCGAGATGCTTTTTTATCAATAATTATTAAGCCAGCTTTTAATTTTTCTGCTAAAATAATCGCCTCTTTCTCTCCTAAATCTAGTCGATTTAATTGCTGATCTTGAACGGGATCAACATCATTAATAAGTAACCATTTAGGAATTTCTTCGCTCCAGTTTTGCAGAATAGCTGGCGCACTTGTTGAAGTTAATTCATTATAGACCGCTTGAGGAATGACTATTTCCTTAAATAATTGAGGCAATAATTCAATTTCTCCAACTAACACTAAATAACAAATCGGTGAAGTGTCCGAAACAACAATCATTGAGATAATAAGTCCTCGATATTTCTCACGTCTTCAGCTAAATCTTCCTCTGTATAATCTAGATAAACTTGATGAAGTTTTAAAAACTCGTCTGTTTCCCATCGAGAGGAGAAATTTAATAAAGTTTGAATTTCTGCCAAAGTCATTACTCCATCTCGATAAGCTTGGATGGCTAAAGCTTCTAAAGTTTTTTGAGGTAAATTATCCCATTTTTTTTGTAATTGTTGTCCCGCAGCTTCAGAAATATAAATAGTAATTTCCATAGTTTTTATAGTAACTAACTTGGAAGACTCAACTTTTATTATAACTCAAAATAACGCCTCCCTCCCTGCTGATACCCGCGACTTAGACGGAGATAGCAACATCACCGAAGCAATACCCTTTGATATTGCCCGAAATCCTCGCGTTAACGGTACAAACGTCGATTTAG
>NZ_SFBY01000066.1:0-15101 GCF_007095505.1 Microcystis sp. M_QC_C_20170808_M3Col | reverse complement strand
TATTTTGGGGTTAAATTCGGCAAGATAACGATTGCTGTCGCACCGAATTATACAAGCCAAAACTGTTCAAACTGTGGTGAAACTGTCAAAAAATCTTTATCGACTAGAACCCATCAATGGGGAGCATCTCACCTTTGTAATAAGTAGAAATGCTTAATGAACTCAATAAAAAAGTTAAAAAAGGCAACCATTTAGATAGGCAGAGCGATGACGAAGGACTTGCGGTACATTACCAGATTCCCAACTTGCACCAGTAATTTTAAGACGATGAGCAATTTGTTTAATTTTTGATTCAACAGAGCCAGAGCCAATCGAAATGCCCTCTGCCTGCAAATAACCATAATTGACAATTCGATGTTTATGCTTGTTCAAATAAATAATAAAATTCTCCACTTGCGGCTCTGACCATCCCTCAAAACAGGAGATAGCAGCATCCACTTCCCCCTTCCATAGAAAACATTTTACCTCATCAATCCGCTGGAATGACCCGCCAACTTTATAGAGGTTTTCGATTAAATGATACCAATCCAATATTTCAATTCTTTCCTGTTTCTCTCCTATCTGACCAAATAAATTCCAGATACCATCATGTCCATCTCCTAAACAAATTAAAGGTTCAGCCAAAACTTGAGAATTAACCAAATCTAATAAAGCCGAGTTATCTTGAAAAAAGGCCGCTACCCCCAGTTGATGAAAACTCACTGCTTTATAATCACGCCAAATCAAGGCTTTTCCCTTGGCAGTTCTTAGTCGTACCTTACCGCCATCTATGCTCATTTCTTCGACTTCAACTTCTGGGTTAGACGGTAATTCTTCAAAAGCATAGCGATGTACGAGGCGTTGTTGGGTACTGTGAGAAACAGCAATTCCTGTCAATGATTTGATTTTCTGCGCCGATTTCTCGTAGGATTCATCGCCACTTAATAGCAAACAGTTCTTCTCTAACATTGGACTCATCTGAGTCCGAGGCTTTACTTCTAACTTCTTCGCTTGTTTTTCTGTAATTGGTAATTCGCCCAAAATACTTTTTACTTTTCTTGTCCGACCGGCTGTTTCTCCTGTGCTTGTTTTGACAAAAAAATACCGATTTCTGGGTTGACATACACCAATCATTAAATCTCTAACAGTCTCTTCTATCTCTGCCAAGTTATTAAATTTCTCAACTTGGGATTGTTCATAAAGACATTGCCCTAACTCTTGACATAACTCTTTAATTCTTTTTTCATTTTCTGATAACATTGGACTGTTCCTCCCATCGAGATATATTCTGAATCGTAAGTTATAACTATTATAATCTCATTTCTCTTTGTGATCAGGTTCAAGATTTTCTAGTTTTTGACTGCTATAAGCATTAATACTCATTGCACAAGTGAGATGCTCCCCATCAATGCAAGTGTGGATGTGTTTTGGAGCGGGATGAAAACGCCGCAATCAACATCCTTAAAAGGGGACTAAGTACGGTAGGGCATACCGGAACCTTTGGGCTCTCCCCAATAAACGCTTGGGGAGAGAATACCTCTACTTTTTCAGAAGCAATTCTGTCTAAGCAAGTAATCTCTGTGAACCAAGAATCCCCGTCTCTTTAGAGCGGGGAGTGTCAACCGAGTCACTTTTTTCATTATTAACCACTTGACAAAGTGGCCACAGCAGTGGTATTGATTTAGGATAGGAAGTTTTCGGGAGTCAGTCGTCGGTCGTTAATACCAAATTAGCCTACACTTCATCTTGATAAGAAAGGCTATATTTTTTGCAGCTTCTTAGGGAAATTATGACCACTAATCCTCTTAACTCGCTCATTTTAGAGCAGATTAGTCTTATCTGTGAGCAATACTCGATCGAAAGTCGTATTCTCGAAGATTTTGCCGATTTTGTCATCAAAAATCACCGTAAAAAGTCGCCCAAACCATCGTTAACTAAATCAAAAACTACAGCCACCACTACCACAGGCCCAAAAGTTAAACCTTTAACTCTAACGCAACTTAAACAGGCAGTTTATGCCTATTTTGAGGTTAGTAATACCACAGAATTAAAAAAATCGAGTATGTTTCAAATGGCTACTAGAGCCTTTGATAATATCAATTTATCTCAGCGAGAAAGTTGGGAAAAAATTTACAGAGAGTATGTAGGTATTTTACCAGAAGAAGATGGAGAAACAGGTAAGCATTGTATTAATGGTATTAATATATTTAAGTATTTTTATCCCTATCGTGTTTTCGAGCTTGATCCAAAAACTGCCACTAAGGAAGACATTAAAAATGCCTATTATCGTCTTTCTAAGGTCTATCATCCTGATAACCAAGAAACAGGAGACGCAGAAGTTTTTGATTGTTTAACTGTCATGTATAAGTCTATCACCACGGAGATAAAATAATCATGCCTCAGAAAGCAAATACCTTCATGATCCGGGATACCGAATTAGCTCAATGGTTTTCTATTACTCTTGAAAAACTAGACAAAATTGTTGATATTTTTGATGCTGATCCTAATGATGATTGGGATTTAGTTGAAGGTGTCGATTATCAATTTGTCAACAAAAAAGATAAAGTTAGAGTGTTTTCTTTTGAAGGTGCTTTAAAAATTGCTTCCTATATTGATCAGCATGAAAAGCGAGGAATTTTATACAGATTTAGAGAATTTTTTACTAAGCACGATCAAAAAATTCGTCGCTCTCTGGCACGAAAATTAATTTTTAATGAATTGGCTGACTCTGGCGAAATTAAAGTTTATCAAGGAGTGGCTATGATTCATAAACAGAGTTTGCGGCGAATTTTAAAAACTAATGGAGCCAAGCTAAATCAAACATTCAATAATCTCAAAATACAGGAATCTTCATCTTTAAAAGTTGATGATGAAGAACTTGCTAAGGTAATCAAAAATACTAAAACAGAAGTTCGTCCTTTAAAAATAGGAGTAGATTTTTATGAAGATGAAAAAAGAGAGTTTTGGTTCTCTGAAACTGGAGTTGTTCGCATTTCTAAATCCATGAGTGAAACTTTGACGAATAAATCGCGCCAAGAAATGTGTAAAATGATTGAAATCGAGTTTCCTCGTGCCTTTAAAGAAATTCAGGAACATCTAGATGACGATACCAAACAAAAAATCGAGATTGAAAAGGCTAAAAAACGAGCTAAAACTAGAGATAAAAACACTTGTCAGGTGACAGGGCAAAAACCGGATAAATATAATAAATTTAATCTCGCTGTCCATCATCTTTACTCTGTCCAGAAATATCCCCATCTAGCGACATTGGATCTGAATTTGGTGACTATTAAAGAAGAAATTCACCAAGAATTTCACGGTAACTTAGGGGGATTTCATCAACCTTGCACAATCGAGGATTTTATCGAATTCTTGCATATTTACTATCCCGAACATCAGGGCAATTTAGCCTTAAAACTTCAGAAAACTAAGAAAAAACTGGAAAAATTAGCCAAATAATCATTCAATTCCGGGGGTGATTCGATAGTAGTGGTATTCATGGATAAAATACCAAAAAGTCCCAAAGTGATTATCAATTTTTTTAGGGAAAGAACGACCAAATTTCATCCCGATCGATAATTAATTTATCTTGAGGTTTTGCCGAAACCCCGATCTGACGAGGAACAGCCGCATCTAAATCATTGGCAACTATTGTCAACTCCGCCCATAGTATATATGATAGTTGAACTCTAATTTAGGATATAGCTGGGTCTAGAGAGGATAATATGGATAAGATCAAGGTAGGATTGTTGTTTGGTGGTCGATCGGGAGAACACGAGGTATCTATCAATTCGGCTCGATCGATCCTGCAAGCTTTTAATTACCCCGAAAATCTTGACAAATACGCCGTTATCCCCTTCTATATCGATAAAAATGGCTGTTGGCATTCGGCAGCAACTGCTAGACAAATTTTAACCTCTGGGCAACCCCTAGCTATTGAGAGTGATATAAAAGTCAATATCTGGCAATTTCCCCCAGAAGTGAGCGAAATTGAGGTTTGGTTTCCAATTCTCCACGGACCGAATGGAGAAGATGGCACTTTGCAAGGATTACTCACTCTCATGCGGGTTGCTTTTGTGGGTAGTGGGGTCCTGGGTTCATGCCTAGGAATGGATAAAATTGCCATGAAAACTGCTTTTGCAGCCGCTGGATTACCCCAAGTTAAGTATAAGGCCGTAACCCGCTCGCAAGTGTGGTCAAATCCCTGTATTTTTCCGCAATTGTGCGATCAAATCGCCGAGGAAATAGGTTATCCCTGTTTTATTAAACCGGCTAATTTAGGTTCTTCGGTGGGTATTAGTAAAGCGCGCAACCGGCAAGAATTAGAGGCTGCTTTAGATAGTGCTGCTAGTTATGATCGACGGATTATTGTTGAAGCAGGAGTAACCGCAAGAGAAATCGAATGTGCGGTTTTAGGTAATGATAATCCCCAAGCTTCCTCGGTGGGAGAAATTACTTTTGATAGTGATTTTTATGACTATGAAACTAAATATACTGACGGGCGATCGAGTATGGTGATTCCCGCTAATATTCCCGATAAAACTGCTAATCAAGTGCGAGAAATGGCTGTAGAAGCATTTAAAGCTGTGGATGCTGCGGGATTGTCGCGGGTGGATTTTTTCTATGTGGAAAAGACTGGGGAAGTGTTCCTCAATGAAATTAATACTCTGCCGGGGTTTACTAATTTTAGTATGTATCCCCAACTCTGGAAAGCCACCGGTTTAGAGTTTGATAAATTGGTCGATAAGTTAGTAAAATTAGCCTTAGAAAGACAGGAAAAATAAGGTTAAATTACCAACATTTCTAGGATAGGAATTACCTAGCCTAGAGATATTGATCAATTAGATAGTTTCAGGATCAATGCCCAATTCTCGTAATTTTTGGGCTAATCTTTCCGTTTCCAAGATAGCTTGTTCTTTTTCGAGGATAGCCTGTTCCTTCGCTTCTCGTTCCTGTAATTCTGCTTCTGCGGCAGTTAGCACTAATTCACCCGTGGGGGTAAAGTAACGCAATTTCCTCTCAAAAATGCCTAAATAGAGTTCTAATTGTTCACTCCATAAATAGCCGTTTTCATTAGCAGCAATAGCTTGATATTGTCCCGCAATTAATCTAAATCCTTGCAGTTCTAAACTTTCAGGATCAAACCAGAAATAGTTAGGAGTCCGAAAGGTATTTTGATAGAGATTTTTCTTTTTATTGCGATCGATATTAGCAGTGGATGGGGAGAGAATTTCCACGATCACATTGGGATATTTACCCCCTTCCCCCCAGACTACCCAACTTTTACGCGAATGTTTTTCCGTATCTAAGACGACAAAAAAATCAGGACCACAAAAATCACGTTTTTTTAGTTGTTCTTCGTTATAGTAGATGGTAAGATTTCCCGAAGCATAGTAATTATTTCTTTCTTGCCATAGCCTTTCTAAACAACCGATCAGAATTGTAATTTGTTGTAGATGTAGATCACTTTCCAAGGGTGGTTCATCACTCCATAAATCGGTGGGGGGACAGGTAACTTCCGGTAAAATGTCGAGAGTTGTCATGGTTTTTCCCCGTTACACTAGCTTTGTTTAATTATAACTGTTAAGCTGTTAAATATTTAAATTGCTTGTTGAGATGAGGCAAGAGGCAAGAGGCAACAGTACGGTCATAGAAAACTAATTTTTGGCTGACTCACGAGTAAAACTGTAGATAATTTGGGTAGCTAATTGTGGTAATTGTGAGAAATCTTCATCGGACATTTTTTGACGATCGAGTTTCATTTGTAATCCCGTCATCGAATCGTCTCCGTCGGAAATTAAAAATTCTAAGCGTTCAATTTCCGACCAATCTTTAATGTCATTTAATATCTTGTCAATAACCAGAAGATAAGGATGGGAAGGATTTTTATACCAATTACTGCTGACACCCTGACGAATATCTAAACCTAAATGTACGATCAAAGGGGCGCGATCAAAAAGGGCATTGGCTACCGGTCGGGTTTCTTCTTGGAGAGATAATTGATTAGCGCGACTTAACTGTCGTAATTTCTCCAATTGATGATATCTTTGCGAAATTGACGGCGGATTTTCCCCCCAACTGAGAGCGATGGTGACTAGATAGGTTTGTAAGAATAGATGTCCTAGCTTTTCCGCTTTTGTGGCTAGATAATTGGAATTATAATCATTAGCCTCGATCAGCAAAGGTACTCGCTCGACTATTTCCAAACCATAGCCTTTTAATCCGGCAATTTTACGGGGATTATTGGTAATTAAACGAATATTTCTCACCCCCAAATCGTTGAGCATTTGCGCTCCCATGCCGTAATCGCGCAAATCGGCGGGAAATCCTAACCTTTCGTTGGCTTCCACCGTATCTAGTCCTATATCCTGTAAAGAATAGGCTTTTAGCTTATTAATTAAGCCAATTCCCCGTCCTTCCTGTCGCAGGTAAACCACCACCCCCAAACCGTTTTTTTCGATCATTTTTAGGGCAGTTTGTAACTGTTGGCGACAATCGCAACGCAAGGATCCCAAGGCATCCCCGGTCAGACATTCTGAGTGCATTCGTACCATTACAGGTTGATCGCCAAAGAGAGCGGGATCGCCTTTCACAATAGCGATGTGTTCGGTTTGATCTAATAAATTTCGGTAGGCATAAAGCTGAAAAGTGCCGAATTGACTGGGAAAATCACAGACCGTTTCCCGATGGACAAAGCGATCGTGTTTTAAGCGATAACCGATCAGATCGGCAATGCTAATTAACCTTAGATTATGTTGACGAGCGTATTCAAATAGTTGCGGTAAACGGGCCATGGAACCATCGGGATTTTGGATCTCACAGATAACTCCCGCCGGATACAACCCGGCTAACCGAGCTAGATCCACGGCTGCCTCCGTATGACCGGCACGTTTTAAGACCCCACCGGCTTTAGCACGAATCGGGAAGACATGACCGGGACGGGTGAGATCGTCGGGACGAGTAACCGGATTAATGGCAACTTGCACGGTTTTCGCCCGATCTTCTGCCGAAATGCCAGTTTTAACCCCTAAATGGGGAGCGGCATCGATGCTAACGGTAAAAGCGGTTTGATTGCTATCGGTGTTTTTTGTCACCATCAAAGGTAATTCGAGAGCATCAAGACGCTCTCCCGTCATTGCCAGACAGATTAAACCGCGAGCTTGCACTGCCATGAAGTTAATCAGATCGGGGGTGGCAAATTGGGCCGCACAGATTAGATCTCCTTCATTTTCGCGATTCTCATCATCAACTACGACAATGGCACGTCCGGCTTTGATTTCCGCTAAGGCAGTATCGATAGAGTCAAAAGCGATCGAAGTGACAGTCACAGGCATTAAAACGAGGGAATTATTTTCATTCTACAGGTTTGCTCGATCTGCTGAGGGTCAATTTCTGCCAGTTCCCTAGAAAAAAGTCTCCCGGTGAACCTGACGGCTGCCCGGGAGACTTTTAGCTATCTTCAGCTAGAAAATTAATTCAAACTAGCGGGGGTGATGCTGGCAACTTTGCCACCGAGACGGTTGATCTGTTGCAGGGTGTTATTTAACTGTTCAAAGGGGACGATAACCGCTTTGCTACTGCGACGGACACTGGGATAACCCGGTTTGCTGATGGCGGCAATTTCCACGCGATAGAGCTTACCCACATTACCATAGGCCACACTACCACCAAGAGCTTTACTGGGGGTGTTGCGTTGACCGGAGGGACGATAGGCCCAACCATCGCTGCCACCGGAGGGACCGACTACTGCCGAAGCACCGTTTTGGGCTAATTCCACCGCTAAACGGGAGGTTTTGCCGGCAATCTGAGAGCGATCGCTGTTGGCATAACCGCGATAGAGTTGGAACATCCGGGTAAATCCCACGGTTTTTTGACCGGGTTGGCTGGCAAAACCGCGATAGTAGGGAACGATGCTATCACCGAAGTTTTCAGTATATTCGGCGGAATCGATGTAGGAGTCGATATCGGCCTCGAATCCTTTGTTTTCGTAGAGATCGAGGTGATAGACCACTTCCGACTCATCGTAGGGAGCGCGACCTAAAAGATGTTTGATATTAAGTTCGATGACGCGGGTTTGGAAGTTACCGTAGAAGAATTTGTTCTTATACAGTTCCGATTTGGCCACGGCGCGGACGAATTCCCGCACGGTGATCGAACCGTTACAGAGTAAGGATTCGGCACTGGTAAGGCGCTCGGAACGCATGATATAGTCATTGCCTAGCACCTGACGATAGACAGCGCGAATAACCGCCTGTGCCTCGTCACGAGACCAATCGGGACGTAATTCCACGGGAGCAACCTCGCTAAAAGCGGTTGTCCCTAAACGGGAAGCTGAGGTAGTAATTGCCACTAAAGTTCTCCTACAAAAAAAATGATCATTTTCTGACCGCTGAAAGCTAGGCGAGGATCAGTTCGATTACCTGGCCGCCTTGACGGTTGATTTCTTGCAATTTGTTCGATAGTTGCTCGTAGGCGACGAGATACTCGCTCACACTACGACGCACACGGGTTTGTCTTCCCGCTTTTGCCCCACTAACCACGCGCAAGCGATAGAATTTGCCCCGATCGCCCCCAGCTAATCCGGTTAAGGATTGACCAGTTCCGTTAATATAAACGGGGGACGCACTGTTATAGGCTAGTTCTCTGGTCAGTTTTCCTTCTTTCAACGGTGCGCGATCGCTGGTCGCATAACCGCGATAGACTTGGAACAGCCGACTAAAACCGACGGTTTTCTGACCGGTTTGGCTGGCGAAACCGCGATAGTAGGGGACAATGTTCTCGCCGAAGTGTTGGTTGTATTCGGGGGAATCGAAATAGGAATTAATTTCTGCTTCGTAACCCTGTTGATTGTAGAGATCGGTGTGGAAAGCGATCTCAGCTTGATCGTAGGGAGCGCGACCGAGCAGGTGTTTATAATTCAACTCGATAAAGCGATTTTGGGGATTGCTGTGGAAAAATTTCTGCCGATATAGTTCTGATTGAGCGATCGCCCGAACAAAATCCCTGACGCTAATCGAACGATTGCGTAAGAGGGATTCTAGGCTGATTAGGCGCTCGCTGGACATCAGATGCTCGTTGCCCAAGATCTGTCGATAGGCCCCGCGGATCACCACTTCTACCTGTTCATCACTGTCGGTGGCGCGTAATTCCAAGCGGGGGGAACCGTTGTAGGGTTCAAATCCCAGTCTTTGGGCTGCCATTAAGCTAGTCATCGTCGATCCTCCTGAAACTAACTGTATATGGATATAACAAGGTCTGGAAGAACAGGTGATTGCTAACCCTTTTGCTAACAACCTCCTGTCTTTCCAGACCAGCAGTTTTTTTGATCGGACTAGCTGAGAGCGTTGATCGCGTAGTCGATATAGGAGTTGGCTTCTACCGCAGGGTCGCCACTTAAACCATGGTTGGCTTTGATGTATTTGAGGGCTTCGATGTACCAGCTAGGAGACAGGTCGAAGGTGCGGTTGATTTCGTCGATACCAGCGATGAGGTACTCGTCCATCGGACCGGTTCCACCAGCAACTAAGCAGTAGGTCACCATGCGGAGGTAGTAACCGATGTCACGAGCGCATTTGTCTTTACCGCGTTGGTCCGCCGCAAAGTTAGCCCCTTGCATTTGGGTGGTGTAGGGGTACTTGTTGTACACTGCTTGAGCAGCACCGGAGATTAAAGAATTAGCTTTTTCGGTTAACGCTTTAGCGGCGGTGAGGCTGGCAGAAGCTTGACGAAAACGACCGAAAGCAACTTGGATTTCGGTGCTGCTTAAGAAACGTCCTTGAGAATCAGCGGCTGCTACGGCTTCGGTAAGGGGGGTTTTCATTGTTTGGTATCTCCCAATAATCTTGCAATAAGTTTCCTACGGTTCAATTGAGACTAGCCCCAGGGACTAGGCGACAGCAGCGGCGGCGCGGTCGAAGTAGCTGGCAATTTCAGACATTAAAGCACTGCAATCGCCAGGGGTGACACCGTTGCGATCGTTAGCGATGGACAAAGCAGCTTCTTTCATTTTGCTTACGCCAGCGGCTACGGAAGCTCCAGGTACTCCTAAAGCTACATAGGTTTCGCGAAGACCATTTAAGCAACGATCATCGAGAACACTGCCGTCGCCAGCGAAGGTAGCGTAGGTAACATAGCGCAAGATGATTTCCATGTCGCGTAAGCAAGCGGCCATACGACGGCTGGTGTAGGCATTACCACCGGGGGTGATCAGTTGGGGCTGTTCAGCGAACAGGCTACGAGCGGCGTTAGCAACGATGGTGGAAGCGTTACTGGTGATCCGGTTAACAGAGTCCATCCGTTTGTTGCTGTCGGCAACCATGGCGCTCAGAGCGTCTAGTTGGGAAGAGCTTAAATATTCGCCGCGAGCATCAGCTTGGGATACTACCCGGGTGAATGCGTCAAACATTGTGACAATCTCCTAAATTTAAATGGGATTTGCTTGCAATTAAATGGTTTTCCCTCTTAAGGGATTTCACGGTGAGCCTGGACGAGCCTTGACCGTGATTGTTGCGACCTACTTTAAGAAACCTGAAAAAACTTCATGGCTCTCTCATAAATCACTTAAGGAGGTTAAACAAGTATCCAGCTTAACTTTTGTCTGTTATCTTGGCCCCTCAAATTAAATTTATACACTGCTGTCGAAACTTTGTTTGTTACATATTATTAAGTTTTTTGCTGTCTTTTTGTAACAGTCACTTAACAATAACTCGATCGAGTTGGTCATCAATTCCTGACCATGGCTCAAAGCCTCTCACCGTCGGGAAATCAGAGACAGCAAGGCTTTAAGGGTATAAAGGGCAGCAAGATAAAAATTTTAAGTTTTTTTTAATATTTTCCCCCTTTCCCTTCCCCTATTACCCAAGGATTGCCCTTTCCAGCCCTCCAATTACGATGAAGTTTTGTAAAGAAGGGAGAGGGGTGTGGGGTGTAGGGTGTGGGGTGTGGGGTGTGGGGTGTGGGGTGTCTCCTGACGTTAAACTAGAAATCGGTGCTCAAAAAATCTAGCCGTCCGAACCCGATGATTTCCTCCTTTCCCGTTCCTAATAGCTTAAATTGCCCTCAAATTCGCCTTGCTATTCGTTCCCTGCAGCCGCAATTGGTTCACTGGCGCCGACAAATACACCAAAAACCAGAACTAGGCTTTCAAGAACACCTCACCGCCTCCTTAATCAGTCAAACCCTGACTAAATACGGAATTGAGCATCAAACTGGCATCGCCGGCACCGGAATTGTCGCCACCATCGAAGGCAGTCAACCGGGGCCGGTTTTAGCCCTGCGGGCCGATATGGATGCACTACCGATCGCCGAAGAAAACCAAGTCCCCTATTGTTCCCAACATCCGGGCCAAATGCACGCCTGTGGTCACGATGGCCACACAGCGATCGCCCTCGGCACGGCAGTTCACATAGCACAAAACCGTCACCATGTCAAGGGAAAAGTAAAAATTATTTTCCAACCCGCCGAAGAGGGGCCGGGGGGGGCGAAACCGATGATCGAAGCGGGAGTGCTGAAAAATCCCGACGTGGACGGAATTATCGGGCTGCATCTCTGGAATAATCTGCCTTTAGGGACAGTGGGCGTGAAAAATGGTCCCTTAATGGCGGCGGTGGAATGTTTCGATCTCCAGATTCAAGGCCGGGGCGGCCACGGGGCAATTCCCCATCAAACCGTCGATTCACTACTGGTGGCGGCCCAAATCGTCAACGCCTTGCAAACTATCGTCGCCCGCAACCTTAACCCCCTCGATGCTGCCGTGGTGACTGTGGGTAAATTAGCAGCGGGAACCGCTAGAAACGTGATCGCCGATAGTGCTAATCTCAGTGGGACGGTGCGCTATTTCAATCCCCAGTTAGGGGGCTATTTCCGACAACGGATGGAAGAAATTATCGCGGGCATCTGTCAAAGTCAGGGGGCTAGTTATCAATTCGATTACTGGCAATTGTATCCCCCGGTAATCAATCATGATCAGATGGCGGAATTAGTGCGCTCAATCGCCGCACAAGTGGTGGAAACCCCGGACGGAATCGTTCCCGAATGTCAAACCATGGGAGGGGAAGATATGTCATTCTTTTTACAGGAAGTACCGGGCTGTTATTTCTTCTTGGGGTCTGCCAATCCCGAATTAGGATTAGCCTATCCCCACCATCATCCCCGCTTTGATTTTGATGAATCTGTGTTAGCGATGGGAGTCGAGATTTTTGTCCGTTGCGTCCAAAAATTCGGCAACTCTAAGACTTTCTAGAAATCCGTTCAAGGTGAACAGTTTTTGTCAAACCTGAAACCGCTAAACTGATCACTGAATCAGACGAGTAAAAAAACGCATGAATAATAATATCCAGGAAAACGATGCCCAACGGGTGAAAATCCTCAGCGAGGCCCTACCCTATATACAAGAATTTCGCGGTCGTACCGTAGTGGTTAAATACGGTGGTGCGGCCATGAATAACAGCGATATCAAAGACACGGTCATGCGAGATATCGTTTTTCTCTCCTGTGTGGGAGTTCGTCCCGTTATTGTCCACGGTGGCGGTCCAGAAATCAATAGTTGGCTGGATAAATTAGGCATTGAACCCCAATTTAAAGACGGTTTACGCGTCACCGATGCCGCCACCATGGATGTGGTAGAAATGGTGCTAGTCGGACGCGTCAATAAAGAAATTGTTGCCCTGATCAATCAAGCCGGCGGTAAAGCGGTAGGATTATGCGGTAAGGATGGCAATCTGATCACTGCTCGTCCCGTGGGTAAAGAGGGCATTGGTTTTGTTGGAGAAGTCAGCAGTGTCGATACTAGCGTCGTCGAATCCTTGGTTAATAGTGGCTATATTCCCGTGATTTCCAGTGTGGCCGCCGATGAAACCGGCCAAGCTCATAATATCAATGCCGATACGGTAGCCGGAGAAATAGCGGCGGCTTTAGGGGCAGCTAAACTGATTTTGATGACTGATACAGCCGGAATTTTAGAGAATTACAAAGAGCCTTCCACTTTATTGGCTAAATTGGATATCCAACAGGCCCGGGAGTTGATTCAAAAAGGCATCGTTGCTGGTGGGATGATTCCCAAAGTTGGCTGCTGCGTGCGATCGCTGGCCCAGGGAGTTCAGGCTGCTCATATTATCGATGGTCGTCTTCCCCACGCCCTTTTACTGGAAATTTTCACCGATCGAGGCATCGGTTCCATGACTTTTGTCAATCAAAAAGTACTGGATATGGGAGTGATCGGGGGGAAATTTAGGCACTTTTTCCCTGAAAATTAGGTAATTGGCCACCTCAAAACTGGTAAAACCCCACACCCCACACCCTGCCACCACCGAAAAACTTTTTGCCGCAAACCCTATAGTAGTAATTACCGTACTTTTGGTCAAAAAGACTTGCCTAAAACCAGAGATCTGGTGTACAAGTAAGATAATAAACGCGCTTCTCGCTCCTTTGCAATGGCAAAAGTCTTAGTCTTGAGTTAGTTTAGTCGGGAAGCGCAGAGTCTGAAGTTTTCATAGCAATTGAATTTATGACCAAACAAGCTGTAGCTCACCCGATGGTGAAGTTTCAACGCAAGGTTAGCAAGTGGATAGATGCAAAAGTAGTCAAACCTAGCGATAGTATCTGGAAACTCGCTCTTTTATACGGAGATGATTGGGCATACTGGAAGCAAGAGTTGCTCGATTTCGGTTTCTCCATGCAAGACCCTCTCAGCGAAGTGGTAGCGGTAGAAGCTTGGGACGAAGAATAAGCGACCATCGACTCAAAAGCAGCTTTCTACCAAGATTATCGCCATGGGATCGACTCCGATTATCCTTTCCGCTCTGGTTATCTTATCCTTAAGCGCGAGTTGTTCTCCCCAGACCGAAACCCAACCACTGCCACCGGCAGCCCGTACTACTACCGTCAACGTCACCACGGCTAAACCGGCAACCATCGGACGCAATCTCGATTACACGGGAACTACCCGACCTTTAAAAGTCGTTTCTCTGCGATCGCAAGCCACCGGTCAGTTACTTAATCTCGTCGTCGATGTGGGAGATGAGGTGCAATTAGGACAAATCCTCGCTCATGTTGATGATCGTCTCCTTGCCACCGTTGTCCGGCAAGAAAAAGCCGCCCTGTCGGCCCTAGAAGCGGAATTAGCCCGGGCGAGAATTGAAGTCAGTAACGCTGAAATTGAAGTGGAGCGCCTACAACTACAATACCAACAGGCCAAAAATGATGGCGAGCGCCTGCAAAAATTAGCCCTAGAAGGAGCGATTCCCCTGCAACAGGGAGAAACAGCCCAAACTACGGCGGCAGTGGCTTTAAAAGCCGTTAATAGCGCGCGATCGAGAATTAAAGTGGAGGAGCAGGTAGTGGCGGCAATTATCGGCAGAATTGCCGCCCAAAAATCGGTCATCGCTCAGGAACAACAACGTCAGGCCTACGCTATTCTTAAATCACCGGCGACGGGGATAGTTATCGAAAAACTGAAAGAGCCGGGGGATTTAGTCAGTATCGGCGATGAAGTCCTCAAAATTGGCGATTTTCAGCAGGTCAAGGTGGTAGTATTATTATCGGAATTGGATTTAAAAACGATTAATTTAGGACAAAAGGTTAATGTCAGCCTTGATGCTTTCGGTGATAGAAATTTTTCCGGTCGCATCACCAGGATTTTTCCCCTCAGCCAAGGCACGGCCCGGCGGATTCCTGTGGAGATTACTCTACCCAATGGGGATGGTTTAATCAAAGGGGGATTATTGGCCCGGGTGCGGTTTAATAATAATTCTGCCCCTCAGGTGATTGTTCCCGAAACAGCAATTGTCAGTCAAGGGGAATCCGCGGCAATTTTCGTCCTTTCCGAGTCTAACTCGCAAGTGGAAAAACGTCCCGTTCGTCTCGGTCAAGCGCTCGACGGTCAAGTAGAAATTATCACTGGACTCGAACCGGGGGAGCGTTTCGTCGTTAATAGTAGTAAACCTTTGCAAAATGGTGAAAAAGTCCGCGTCAGTATCCTAAGTAATCCTTGAGCAAACCATTGGAGATAGTTAGTAAAAGTATAGTCAAATATAGACAGACTGAATTCCATTTCAGAAATTCCCTTCACTTTTACTTCGAGAGATTGATTCTCCTTGGGTGAACTACGCACCTCTCTATCCCAT
>NZ_SFBY01000065.1:0-7565 GCF_007095505.1 Microcystis sp. M_QC_C_20170808_M3Col | reverse complement strand
CCCTAAGCCGAGTTTTCAAGGTGCTGTCCGCCCACTTGGTTTTCGAGACGGTCTTTTTAATTCTAACGTAAAGCCAACCTAGAACGGCGGGGTTTCCCACCCAAAATTTTCGATGACTAAGCTCCTTGTTAAGCTTGTGTTATAGTATTGAGCAGATATAGGGCAACCGCTATGACTGCTATAGTTCAGGAACTTTTAGATACCTTTGACCGCTTGACAGACTCAGAGCGGTTAGATTTGCTATTAGAGATTCTGAAGCGGACAATTCACCTGGATTTTCCGCCCTTATCTGATGAAGATCTAGTCCTCAATGCCGAGGGAATTTTTCTAGAATTAGACGATCAGGAAGCTTCCTATGGATAGCCCTGATCGTGGTCAGGTTTGGCTGGTTGATCTGGGTTATGTGGCCAAAGTCAGACCCTGTTTGGTTATTAGTATTCCTGCGCTCAATCAAGAGCGTGCCTTAGCGACTCTGGTTCCACATACAACAAGCTCTCGTGGTTCAAGATTTGAAGTGAAAGTCCAAGCTCGCTTCCTTAGAGAAGGAGTCTTTGATGTACAAAACATCGTTACAATTCCCCATGCAAAGCTTTTACGCAAATTAGGAAATCTGACATCTGAGCAAATGATGGAGGTTGAGAATGCGTTACTTTTTTGGCTAGGGTTTGAAGAGAGGAATGATCAAGAAAGCGAAGATTAGTCTGTGCGCTAGTTGCAGCGGAAACATAATCAATAGTTAGGGTTTGCGGCAAAAAGTTTTTCGTGGGGTGTGGGGTGTTTAGGTTTATTCAGCAAGCCCTAAATACAATCGAATCCCTTTCAGATAATTATCCTAGTATGAGAGCATGGATTGTTCTTAAGGAGCTATCTAAGTCATGACGATCACTACAGAAGATTTGCTGTTATCTTTGCCGCTAGTTAGCAGGGAAGAAATGTTAGCTGAAATAAGTTTTTTAAAAGCAGATTTAGAAAGACTATTTACTTCCGATCAATCCCTTAATTTACCCAAGGAATATCAAAATGATTATTTAAAAATTACTGAAGTTATAGAAAAAATCAGAGCAGATCAAACTCCACCTCAAGCGGAGAATATTTATTCTCTTGAATATCAACCAATAACAAAAAAGTTTCAAGCTAAGTATTGTGAATTTTTGTCTGCTGATAGCTTAAAAAATGGTCTATTATGATAATTATTTACAGGGTTTTATCGAGTTAATTCAAGTGAATAAAATAATGTTAGATGCTTCGTTAAAATCAACAGATAAATCCGCTCAATATAATCGTATTTGCTTCGGTCTTACCATCCTCTCAGAGATAATAATAGAAAAATATATTGGCTATTTTCCCCACAACTTCCTAGAATCTTTTAAGATGATCGCCAAGGCTTTTTTAAATGATCCTAGCTTGCAACCAGAGAAAAAAAGTCAGTTTAACCAAGTTTTAATCTCTTTAAAGCATACGGCTATGGCTATCCTCTGGCAAATACAAGAATACGAAAATCAAGAAACTAAACCTCTCAATTGGACAGACTTTTATACGTCGAATAAATCCGATACTGATCAAGTGCAGAAACAAAAAAATCAGCCAGCGATCGCATGGGCAAAATCTCGCTTAGAACAGTTAGAAAATCTGAGAAAAGTTAAGGGATGGGATTAAAAGAGTGATTGTAATTCTGGACTCTAATCAAAGAAAAATATCCCAATCGTCGGGTTATTATTGCTACCAAAAATATCAAAGATTTCCAAAACATTACTGATTGCCCCCTCTGGCAAGATATACATTGTTAAAGCGAAATTGCTTGGTTTCATTTTTTCAATAATAATTATAGATCCAAGACAATCTATTTACACCTGAAAAATTCCCCCATAATCTTGAGAATTTTTTGATCAATTGGGACTCGATCGAGGATAATTAGAAGAAATATTTTGACTCATAACCAAATCTAATCAAGAAGCCCAGTGACGATTCCCCTCCTAGAGTTGTTTGTATTCGCCACCGTTTTGTGCGGATTTTTGGGAACATTCCTGAAAAAAAACTTAATCATGAAGATTATCGCCATGGATGTCATGAGTACGGGCGTTATCGCCTACTATGTGGTGATAGCTTCCCGTGACGGTTTATTTACTCCCATCCTCGGTACAGTTAAACAGCAAAATTACGCTGATCCTGTACCCCAAGCAGTGATTTTAACAGCGATCGTCATCGGTTTTTCCATTCAGGCGTTAATGCTGGTGGGAGTAATGAAATTAGCCAAAGATAACCCCACCCTAGACAGTGCTGAGATTGAGAAGAATAATACACCATGAATACTTTAACGATCGCTTGGATAAGTTTACCCTTTTTTATCGGCTTTATCATCTATTTATTGCCGCGATTAGACAAATATCTGGCTATTGCCACCACTGTTATCTCTCTCGCCTATTCTCTCCTTCTATTTAGCCAATCCTCCCCCATAACCCTCAACCTACTGGATAATTATGGCGTGAGACTGGTAGCCGATCAGTTAAGTGCCTATTTTATCCTCACCAATGCCCTGGTGACGATGGCGGTGATCTTTTATAACTGGGAAAGTAGCAAAACCGCCTTTTTTTACGCTCAAGCTATCATTCTCCACGGTAGCATTAATTCTGTCTTCGTCTGTGAAGATTTTATTAGCGTTTACGTTGCCCTAGAAGTAATTAGTATTGCCGCTTTTCTGGTGATTGCCTATCCTCGCAGCGATCGCTCTCTCTGGGTTGCCCTGCGTTATCTGTTTATCAGCAATGTGGCGATGTTATTTTACCTTATTGGCGCAGTTTTAGTCTATAAAGCCAATAATTCCTTTGCTTTTGCCGGTTTAAAGGACGCACCTCCCGAAGCCTTGGCTTTAATCTTCATGGGATTATTAGTCAAAGGGGGAATCTTTGTCTCGGGATTATGGCTACCGATGACACACTCGGAATCGGAAACCTCCGTCTCGGCGCTGATGTCGGGGGTGGTGGTAAAAGCTGGCATTTTTCCCCTCCTGCGCTGTGCTTTAATCCTAGAGGATTTGGATGTCCTAATTCGGCTTTTCGGGGTGCTAACGGCGATTTTTGGCGTATCCTATGCAGTGTTTGAAAAGGATAGCAAGCGGATGTTAGCCTTCCATACTATTTCCCAATTAGGTTTTATTTTAGCCGCCCCGGTAGTCAGTGGTTTTTATACCCTTACCCACGGTTTAGTTAAATCTTGCCTATTTCTGTTAGCGGGAGTTTTACCCAGTCGCAATTTTAAAGAATTACAGCAACAATCGCTCCCTAATTCTCTCTGGATTGCCCTAGTGGTTGCTAGTTTTTCTATCTCTGGATTCCCCTTATTATCCGGTTTTGGGGCGAAAGCGTTAACGATGAAAAATTTAGTCCCCTGGCAAGAGATTATGGTCAATCTTGTGGCGGTGGGGACGGCGATTTCCTTTGCTAAATTTATCTTTTTACCCCACGCAGGTGGCGAAAGTAAACAGAAGCTAACCATCGGTTTCTGGATAGCAATAATTCTGCTCCTTGCCGCCCTATTTTTATCCAATGCCGTCTATGTGGAAGCTTATAATCTACCCAATATTATCAAAGCTTTAGCCGTCATCGGTGCGGGGTGGTGGTTATATCTGGGAGTTTTCAAAAAGTTATCCCTGAAATTATCGCGATCCTTGGAACAATTTGATAATCTCGTCGGCATGATGAGTGTAATGTTAGTTCTATTGTTTTGGATGGTTTTAGCATGATTGGACATATAATTCTGCGTTTAACTATGTGGTTTTTGCTCACAGCTAATTTCACACCTGCTAATATTATGATCGGGGTAGCTATTGCTTTTCTTTTGCCTCGTAATTTCGCCTCTAGCGAAACTTTAGGCGATTGGTTAAAGGTAATAATTAAAGTTTTGATGGCTATTCCCCAAGCTTATATGGAAGCGTTTGAAATTATCTTTCGTCCCCACAAGGAAGAAGAAATTATTTTAGAGAGAATTTCAGGTAAACGTTCACCCAGATTGGCTTTTTGGGACATATTTCTCATTACTTTTACCCCGAAAACTATCGTCACCGAATACAAGGAAAATGAGGGTTATGAAGTTCATCTAATTAAACGGAGTAAACAGGGATGAATATTGTTCTCATTGCCATGATTGTCGCCCTATTAATTCCCCTTTATGAAGTGGCAAAAAATGATGACATCTGGCAAAAAATGGCCGCCTTTGCCAGTGCTTCCAGTAAATCATCGATTATTATTCTAGTAGTTTCAGTTCTGCGGGATGATTGGATGATTGGAGTGGTAGCCGTGATTATTCTCAGTGTCGGTAATGCCGGTTTTATGTTATTAGCACAAATTCTTAAACGACTGAACGAATCATGATTAACATTTTGAGTTATATCTGTATCGCTATCGGAGTTTTTTTCTGGTTTTGGGGAACGGCTCATCTTTTAGACAAGCGCTCGGTATTATATAAATTACACGGTCTATCTGTGGCTGATACATTAGGTTCCATGGCGATTATTTTCGGGCTACTTTTGAAAGTTCCCCAAAATTGGCCTTTATTATTATTGGCAATAATTTCCTTAGCAATTTGGAACACCATGTTAGGCTACGTTTTAGCTTATACTTCTAGCGAGCGAGAGTAAAATTAAAGATGAATGAAAGTTATCTCTATGTTATTGTTGCCCTCTTGCCTTTAACTGCGGCGATGGTAATGTTACAATCCAATCCCTACCAAGCTCTAGTAATTCGCGGGGTTTTAGGGGCAATAGCAGCCCTAGTTTATGCTTTATTAGGGGCAGCAGATGTGTCTTTAACCGAAGCTTTAATGGGAACCATGTTAGCCGTAACTCTCTACGCAGTGGCGATTCGTTCCTCTTTAGTGATGCGTTTAGGAGTAATTGCCGAGGAAACCGATACAGTTTTAGAACAGTTAAAAACTCAACTACAAACGGTTTTAAGTAAACGTTTTATGCGTTTAGAATTAGTTGCCTACAGTGATAAACAAGCTTTGCAACAGGCACTTATGGATAAGGATATTCATGCCGTCTGTATCCGTCAAGACAATCCGGAAACTATCCCCTACGAAACCACAATTAGATTACCCTATCTCTACGATATTTTTAAAAATGAATTAACGGCAGCAAACACGATTTTAACTTGTATTGAAACCCCAAAATTAGAGGAGAAACACTAATGAAATGGATTTATACTCTAGCCGCCATTGCCTTCGCTGTCAAAATGGTAATTATTCCGAATACTGCTTCCTCTGTATCATCCTTAGAAATTGTTGAATCCCTAGTGCGCGACGGTGGTGTTCCTAATGCGGTTTCGGTGGTGATTTTCCGTAATCGTCTCTACGATACCATCTATGAAGTGATTGTTTTTACCATTGCCATTATGGGGGCAAATTTTCTTTTAGCCACCGAAAAACCCGCCAGTAAAATCCATCAATTTACTGACCAACCTTCAATTATTTTAGCCCGTTTAGGGGCAACAATTGCCGCTTTAGTGGGCATTGAATTAGCTATCCGCGGCCATTTAAGTCCGGGGGGAGGTTTTGCCGCCGGAGTCGCCGGAGGTACAGCAATTGGCTTAATAGCCATTACCTCGTCTCCTGAATGGATGCAAGCAATTTATCGCCGTTGGCAAGCGGCAACATGGGAGAAAATTTCCGTCTTAGTTTTTATTGTTTTAGCCGCTATTACTCTCTCAGGATTTGAGTTACCCCACGGGGAATTAGGTGCGCTATTTAGTGGCGGCATTTTACCTATACTAAACATTTTAGTCGCCGTTAAAGTAGCTTTAGGTTCTTGGGCAGTAATCCTCGTTTTTATCCGCTATCGCGGTTTATTGTGAGAGGTTAAGTAGGTGGGTGGAATTAAATATAAGATGAACGTAGGTTGGGTTGAAGCATGAAACCCAACGCCCACTCATGTTACGAAGTGCGCTAACCCATCCTACAAATAATTGTGCCTCCCTACTTAATAGCTATAATTTATAGCTTTAGGTCAGAACTGGGGATTAACCGATGATCATAGCATAACTTGATGGTTGAAAAAATGCTATAGTAATTTTGTTGCCCTCCTCAAGAATCAATAGGCATCTAATGATTCTGCTAAAAGAACTCCCGAGGTAAAAATTATGGTTAACGTTATTCGCGGTTCTTCAGCTAAACCTGTATCTTCTCAAAGATTAGCTAAATATTTTGAGGAAAGAACAGATATAGAGGGAACATTGTATATCGGCTATCCTATTATTGGAACTCCCCAAGGAGGATATCAAATTGATGCTCTATTAGTCTCTCGTCAGCAAGGGATTATTATTTTTAATATTGATGAGGGAAAAAATTATGATTTGGATATTGAAGGCACTCAAGATGAGAGCATAACCAAGTTAGAAGCAAAACTGCTTTCTTATAAAGAGCTTGTTCAAAAAAGAAAGCTAATGGTTAACATTTCTGTAGCCACCTATGCACCGATTTGGACTAATTATCCAGAAGCAATTAACCGAGAGGACTATCCTGTTCTTATTCAAAAGGAAGACCTTGATGATTTTATCAATAAATGTCAAGGCAATGCTCCTGAATATTTCGAGAAAGTCAACTCAGTCATACAAGCTGTTACAACCATTAGAAAAAAAGACGCTCGCAGTTATGTTGTTAAACCAGATTCTAGGGGAGCAAAGTTAAAAAACTTAGAAGATTCTATTGCTAATCTTGATGAAACTCAAAGTAAGGCTGTTTTAGAAACCCCTAAAGGTGTACAAAGAATTAGAGGTTTAGCAGGTTCGGGAAAAACAATTGTCTTAGCGCTGAAAGTAGCTTATCTTCATGCAACTCATCCCGATTGGAATATTGCTGTTACTTTCTATACACGCTCGTTAAAGGATCAATACAAAGATTTAATTACTCGGTTTAGTTATGAGCATAAAAATTCCGAACCAGACTGGGAAAAAGTAAAAATTATTCATGCTTGGGGAAGTCCTAAGATAGAAGGAATTTATTATGAGCTATGTAAACGACATAATATTGAATATTTAGATTTTAGTCAAGCAAACAACCTAACATATTTGTTGAATGAAGACCCTTTTGAGTTTGTCTGTCAAAAAGCCTTCCGAGAGATTAAAAAATTTCATCAATATTATGATCTTATTTTAATTGATGAAGCCCAAGATTTTCCTCAAGACTTCTTAAGACTCTGCTATGAAATCTTGAAAGATGATAAACGTTTAGTTTATGCCTATGATGAGTTGCAAAGCTTAAATAGTAAAGTCATGGATTCTCCCGAAGTTATTTTTGTAAATGATAATCATGGTAATCCTAGAGTTAAATTGGAGAATTTACCCAGCGAACCCCAACAAGATGTGGTTTTAAATACTTGTTACAGAAATTCTCGTCCTATTCTGTCCTCTGCTCATGCTCTAGGTTTTGGAGTTTATTATCCAAAGGGACTAATTCAAATAGACCTCTTGCATAATTTTTTTATGGTATAATATAAGGTTTTGCTTTTTTCTCAATTCTTAGATTGAAGTGGAAAAAAGAATAAAATGTGATCTTAGGTCAGGAAATCATCTATA
>NZ_SFBY01000064.1:0-3746 GCF_007095505.1 Microcystis sp. M_QC_C_20170808_M3Col | reverse complement strand
TCGAAACGAATAGGCTTTTTCCATGTCTCACATTTTAGCATATATTTGGTAAATGCGCTAGTATTTAACGGTAAAGCCGTCGTGAAACGACGGGGTTTCAGACCCAAAATTTTCGATGACGGAGCAAATTCTTTCTCTACTCTTGTACTTAATTGTCATTTTAACGGCTTTTTGGTTTATTAGCCCCCAAAAAAAGCCCCGTAGTCATCCCGCCTATCATCTTGCTTGTTTGCTGGAAGATGCTCCTGAAAGCTCTTTAAAGGGTCAATTTTATCCCTTGGCTACTCCTTTGGCTACCCCGATCGCTTGTACTGTTCCGCAAGTCTGGCGCGGTTTCTATCAGCAGTCTCTGGCAAAACCAGATATTAACTATTGGCAATGGCGCAGTATGCCTGAAAATGAGCAGTTTTGTCGGTAATTAAGGGAGTTATTGCGATTAAATTCCCCTAGAGGTTACGCTAAGGAAATTCTGGAAAGTCTGGCCTTGGGTCAAGATCCTTTTTATCATCTTTACTGGGACCTAAAAGCGATCGCTAATGGGAACTTTAACACTATTGGGGCTAATAAACTAGCTGAGGGCAGATTTGCCCAGCGAGATTTGCGAACTCATCAGCAGATGCGGAAAGATTTTCGTCAATGGCATCTACAAGCTTGTCAACAGTTGGGAAAAGAGCGGGTTAAAGCGGTTTATCGGCTGTGTTATGGGGCAGATTGGTCATTAATCGCCCAAATTCTCTATCCTTCGCCCCGTTCCTTGGCCGTACGGAAATCACCGCCCATCTTAATCGCGCCTACGATTGTTATCAAAGTTTTCAGGAGATGAGTAGTCAAGATAATGCACCTTTGTGGACGAAAATCCGTCGCTGGATTCCTTAGACTTGACTCTAGTTTTTCCCTTGACTTTTTCCTTAACAAAAGAATGTTAGTCTAGGAACAATTTATGACCACGCTTGCACTCTCAGGGTAATGAATCTAGTGCTTTTAAACAATCGCTACCAAATTGTTAGTACCCTTGCTAGGGGGGGATTTGGGGAAACTTATATCGCTATCGATACGAATATGCCTTCTCAACGGCGCTGTGTGATTAAAAAATTGCAGCCAGCTATTCAAAGTGAGGAGATGCCAGAATGGTTAAAAGAACGTTTTCAGAAAGAAGCAAGCGTTTTAGAGGAATTGGGCGAGCAAAATCGCCAAATACCCCGTTTATACGGTTATTTTGCCCAAGATAATCATTTCTATCTGGTGCAGGAATGGATTGAAGGGGAGACACTAACCCAAAAACAGCAACGACAGGGAAATTTATCCTCCTCAGCAGTGCGGACGATTTTAGATAATTTACTGCCTGTTCTGGATTTTATTCACAGTCGCCGCATTATTCACCGGGATGTGAAACCCGATAATATTATCTTAAGAAATAGTGATAATTTGCCCGTTTTAATCGATTTTGGGGTAATGAAAGAGGCGGTCGCCACCTTACTCGATCCTACGGGAAAAAGTGCCTATTCGATCGCCCTTGGCACCCCCGGTTATATGGCTTCGGAACAGGCTGCCGGGAGACCGGTCTTTTCTAGTGACCTTTACAGCCTAGGCTTAACGGCGATTTTTTTATTAACGGGAAAAACTCCCCAATATCTAGAAACTGACTCGCGTACGGGGGAAATTCTCTGGCGACAGGAGGCAGAAAATGTTAATCCTAATTTAGCTATGGTAATCGATCGAGCGATCCGTTTTCATCCCCGGGATCGGTTTGCTACTGCTAGGGAAATGTTGGCAGCTTTAGGAGAAATCTCCCCGGATTTGTCCACCCAACCGACTATCGCGGTTTCTCCCCATAGTCCCCGATTAAAGTCCTCTACACCCCCAAAACCAACCGTCTCCCCCACTGTGGTTATTAAACCCAATTCTGGGGAAAAAAAGAATCCTTGGCTGTCGATTTTGCTGATTTTTGCGGTGACAATTGGGGCTTTTGCCCTAGGATATCGGGGATTTATGGCTCTTTTACCCAAAAATGAGGAAATTAAACCATCACCAACCCCTGAACCTTCTCCTAGTCCTGAAATCATTCCTCCTCCCTCCCAAGATTTTCCCCCTATCCGACGACCTTCTCGTCAACGGACTCCCATTTATTCCCCGACTCCTACCCCATCCCCGACTCCTACCCCAGAGGTGATTCCTAGTCCAGAAGTGACTCCAGAATTAACTCCTAGTCCCACCCCAGAAGAAGTAATTCCTATTCCTGTTCCCCTTCCTGAAACGGAGCCGAGTCCTCAAGTTTCTCCCCTTCCTTCTCCTTCTCCTTCCCCTTCTCCTTCCCCTTCTCCTTCTCCTGTTCCAGAGGTGATTAATCCCCCAGTTAATGAGGATAAAATTGAACCGATCGCTCCTCCCGTTTTATCACCTTCTCCTCCTGAAGAAAATAGTAATTAATAGACTGCTTGCAGAATTCGGAAAGGGGAAGATGATAATTTTCTCTTAAACCTTTGCCCTTTTCCCTACAGGCGGATCTCTTCGAGATCGCACTAACCCAATGTTGTTTGGTGTTGTAACCCAATCGGATTCACAATAATTCTATCTTCCTGTTTTTTAACCTCAGCAAGATCGTAATTCATCTGGAGGCGCAGCCAGAAAGCAGGGGTACTACCGATTGTCTTTGACAAACGCACAGCCATTTCCGGGGAAATCCCCGCCTTGCCATTGATTAGGTTAGATAGTCTAGAGCGTGACACGTTCAGCATTTTTGCCGCAGCCGTAACGGTCAATTCAAGCTCTTCAATCGAACTTTTGACAATTCTGCCGGGATGTACGGGATTTTTCAGGGTCATCATGTTTTTTCCCTCAATGATAATCTACAAGGTCAATGTCGAGAGCGTTTCCATCTTCAAATCGGAAGACAATGCGCCAGTTACCTGTAACACGGACGCTCCAAAAACCTTTTAACTCTCCCGTCAGGGGGTGTAATCTGTAACCAGGGATATTAGCCTCCTCTACACTTTCCGCTGCCGAAAAAATTGAGAGAATTTCCTCGATTTTGGGGATCATGTTGGGGTTTAATCCCCTGCGTTCTCCCCTTTCGTAAAACTGTTTCAGTCCTTTATGTTGAAAACTCTCAATCATTCAATTGTAGCCTGTAGCCTAACACTTTAATTTTGACTATTTGATTCGAGGAAATCAAGGAGATTAGCACAAGCGTACGCCACCACACCCATCACCCATCCTGAAAATCCCCAAATCACTGAAAATCCTGATGCTGACAAGGAAGTAGTGCAGATACCAGCGTAAGCCATGAGGAAGAGGAATATAAAGATTTATTAAACTGTAGCTTTTGATACAGTTGCGGGGGGGGGGAATGTGTATGCTTTGCCTATCTTCCTTTGGTCTTGGGTTGGGCTATTGCTTGATCTGAACTATAGCAGTTCTCATATTAAAGTTATTTAAACTGGTGGTATTTATGTTTCAAAAGTATTTGTATTTTAGACTCCCTAAACTTCTTACTTTTTTACTCCTTTCTGTTTTTACTATATTTCATTCGGAAAAAGCTGTAGCGTGTGATGATTGTGTAGTCCGGTATACGTCTGATCTCATCCCATCCCCATATTGTATTCAAGATCCCAAGTGTGCTAAAGAAAAAGGGCTCTTCGTTACCCTTTATGCTAAATCAACAGACAAGATGCCAAGACAACATACTTCTAACCCAAAAATTCCGAAAGTTTCTAAAGCCATAGGCTCTCCGTTTTATTAGTTTAAGT
>NZ_SFBY01000063.1:0-12994 GCF_007095505.1 Microcystis sp. M_QC_C_20170808_M3Col | reverse complement strand
CAGATGGTGGAATTAAACCGATGCTCCGCGGTTGATATTCTGGTCGGATTTCATCCCCCGCAAAGGTGAGTATCTTGTCGAAAAATGTAGCGGGGGCATTCATCCGACATTTTAGGTAACGGAGCAGCTTTTAAATTCACTGCCCCGTTAATTAGTAGATTAGCCTACTTGATAATTTTCGAGATAACGCCAGAACCGATGGTGCGACCACCTTCGCGAATAGCGAAGCGCATACCCTGTTCAATAGCGATCGGGTTGATCAGTTCCACAGTCATTTTGATCCGGTCTCCCGGCATGACCATTTCTACGGTGCTGCCATCGTCGGCAGTGTAGTCTTGGATAGTGCCAGTTACGTCGGTCGTCCGTACATAGAACTGAGGACGATAGTTTTTAAAGAAAGGAGTGTGACGACCACCTTCTCCTGCAGTTAACACATACACCTCACCTTCAAACTGGGTGTGGGGTTTGATCGTTCCTGGTTTAGCGATAACCATGCCACGCTCAATGTCGGTTTTTTGGATACCACGTAGAAGGATACCAGCGTTATCGCCAGCCATTCCTTCTTCAAGACTTTTCTTGAACATTTCGATCCCAGTAACGGTGGTGGGGCGAGTTTCTCTGATCCCGACCAATTCCACGTTATCACCCACTTTTACCTTACCGCGTTCGATCCGACCGGTAGCCACCGTCCCCCGACCAGTAATCGAGAATACGTCTTCTACCGCCATCAGGAAGGGTTTATCGATCGCCCGTTCAGGAGTGGGAATATAGCTATCCACCGCGTCCATTAATTCATAAATCGCATCTACCCACTCGTTATCGCCTTTTTGGGCTTTGGGGTTTTTGGTCATGTACTCGACGGCTTCTTTAGCAGAACCAGCAATAATGGGGATATCGTCGCCAGCAAAGTCGTAACTGGTGAGAAGGTCGCGCACTTCCAGTTCTACGAGTTCCAGTAACTCCTCATCATCCACCATATCTTTTTTGTTGAGGAAGACGACCAGGTTAGGTACACCCACCTGACGAGCCAGCAGGATATGTTCCCGGGTTTGGGGCATGGGGCCATCAGCGGCCGAGACCACGAGAATACCACCGTCCATCTGTGCCGCACCGGTGATCATATTTTTTACATAGTCCGCGTGGCCGGGGCAGTCAACGTGAGCATAGTGGCGATCAGCGGTTTCGTACTCAACGTGAGCGGTGTTGATGGTGATCCCGCGAGCCTTTTCTTCAGGAGCGGCATCGATTTCATCGTATTTTTTAGCTTGGGCATTACCCAGAGCCGCTAGGGTCATAGTGATAGCGGCGGTGAGGGTAGTTTTGCCGTGGTCAACGTGACCGATCGTACCGATGTTAACGTGGGGTTTCGTCCGTTCAAATTTAGCGCGTGCCATTTACTTTCTGTTCCTTTGTTTTTTTTTCTTCTTCAGCTGGGTGAACAGTAATCAGTCACCAGAGATCAGTTTTAAGTTAGCAGTTATTAGAGTTGACCGACCAACTTTAAATGATCGGTTTGTCTTCACTGCTCACCGGTCACTGGTCACTGATTAGCCGTTCCCTTTACTTTTGGTGATAATCGTCTCGGCCACGTTGCGGGGGACTTCTTCGTAATGGCTAAATTCCATGGTGAAGATGCCCCGTCCTTGGGTTTTGGAGCGAATATCAGTGGCGTAACCAAACATTTCCGCTAGGGGAACTTTAGCGGAGACTTTGGCGATGCCAGTCTCGGTTTCTTGACCTTCGATTTGTCCCCGACGGGAGTTAAGATCACCGATGACGTTACCGATGAAGTCTTCGGGTACTTCCACCTCAACCTTCATCATCGGTTCTAGGAGAACGGGAGAAGCTTTCATCACCGCTTCTTTGATCGCCATGGAACCGGCAATCTTAAAGGCCATCTCGGAGGAGTCCACATCGTGGAAAGAACCATCCACCAGGGTTGCCTTCAGGTCGATGACGGGATAACCCGCTACGATCCCCGATTCGCAAGCTTCTTTCATCCCTTGTTCTGACGGGTTGATGTATTCTTTGGGGATAGCACCACCGACAATTTTGGAGACAAAAACAAAGCCAGACCCCGGTTCACCCGGTTCGAGTTCGATGACGACGTGGCCGTACTGCCCTTTACCGCCACTTTGACGGATAAATTTACCCTCAGCCCGTACGGGTTTCCGCACAGTTTCCCGATAGGCCACCTGGGGAGCGCCCACCGTCGCTTCGACTTTATATTCCCGGAGCATTCGATCGACCAGGATTTCCAGGTGCAGTTCTCCCATCCCGGCGATTACCGTTTGATTGGTTTCGGGATCAACTTTGACCCGGAAGGTGGGATCTTCATCGGAGAGAGCTTGCAGAGCTTTGCTGAGTTTCTCGATGTCCTGTTTGGTTTTCGGTTCCACCGCCACGGAGATAACCGGTTCGGGGATAAAGAGGGATTCTAGGATAATCGGGTTTTTCTCATCACAGAGGGTATCCCCAGTAATGGTGTTTTTCAGTCCGATCGCCGCTCCTAGATCACCAGCGCGCAGTTCATCCACTTCGATCCGTTCGTTGGATTTGAGGACAATCAGGCGAGCGATCCGTTCTTTGGTTCCTTTGGTGGAGTTGTAGGCGTAGCTGCCTTTGGCCAAAACCCCAGAATAAACCCGCAGGAAGGTTAAACGACCGAAGGGATCGGCCATGATTTTGAAGGCGAGAGCAGAGAAGGGAGCATCATCTTTCGCTTCCCGGATTTCTTCGGTTCCGTCGGGGAGAATCCCTTTAACGGCAGCTACTTCCGAGGGCGAGGGCAGATAATCGACGACGGCATCGAGGAGCAGTTGTACCCCTTTGTTTTTGAAGGCTGAACCGCAGAGGACGGGAACAATTGTACCTGCAATCGTCCCTTCTCTGAGACCGCGTTTGATTTCCGCTTCGGTGAGTTCTTCACCTTCTAGATATTTTTCTAGGAGTTCTTCATCAGCTTCCGCTACAGCTTCCACCAGTTGCAGGCGGAATTCTTCGGCCTTTTTCAATAAGTCTTCGGGAATGTCGGTTTCTTCTATGTCTTTCCCTAGATCGTCCTTATATATATAGGCGCGCATCTTGACGAGATCAACGATCCCGCTCAGTTCGCTTTCTGCGCCGATCGGCATTTGGATGGGAACGGCGTTAGTTCTGAGGCGATCTCTTAATTGTTCGTAAACTTTGAAGAAATTCGCTCCCGTTCTGTCCATTTTGTTGATAAAGGCAATCCGGGGTACTTTGTACCGATCGGCTTGTCTCCAGACGGTTTCCGATTGGGGTTGTACACCACCAACAGAGCAGAAAACCGCCACTACTCCATCGAGTACCCGCATGGAACGTTCCACTTCAATGGTGAAATCGACGTGACCGGGGGTATCAATGATGTTGATGCGATGATCTTGCCAACTGGTACTGATGGCGGCGGCGGTGATGGTGATTCCCCGCTCCCGTTCCTGTTCCATCCAGTCGGTAATTGCCGTTCCGTCGTGGACTTCGCCCAGTTTATGAGCGACTCCCGTGTAGAACAGGATTCTTTCTGTTGTCGTTGTTTTGCCCGCGTCTATATGAGCGGCGATTCCGATGTTTCGCACTCTCTCTAGCGGGATAGTCCGTGCCACAGCAACCTCCTTGCTTTGCTTGCCAGTGAAATTGGATTTTGTTCCAGTATTTTTTACACTATTTACAATTCTATACTTTTCTTGACAGTTTTTTTAGCGGCAGAGGTCTGGTCTACCGCCCTAAGTATGGTTTAGTAACGATAGTGGGCGAAGGCTTTGTTTGCTTCTGCCATGCGGTGGGTTTCTTCCCGCTTTTTGATCGTGCCGCCGGTTTCGTTGGCCGCATCCATGATCTCGTTGGCCAGTTTACCGGCCATGGTTTTGCCGCCTCTAGTCCGAGCATAATGAACCAACCAGCGTAGTGCCAATGTACTACCACGATTGCTGCGTACTTCCATCGGTACTTGATAGGTGGCTCCACCGACCCGGCGGGCTTTCACTTCCACTAGGGGAGTGGCGTTTTTAACGGCTTTTTCAAATACTTCCAGGGGTTCTTGACCGGTACGTTCGCCGACGGTTTTCAGGGCATCGTAAACGATATTAGCGGCCAGGGATTTTTTGCCCGATCGCATGATCCGGCGGATGGTCATGCTGACTAAACAGCTATTGTAAACGGGATCGGGGGGAATAGGACGTTTTTTGACGTTTTTACGGCGAGACATCGGAGTATTCCTGAATTTTCTAGGTTAACTTTAACTTTTGCTTGACAGTCGGATGATTACAGCCCATCTCAAACCCTCTCCTGCGAGTCTCAAGTCTCTTGGGTTAACTTTGACCGACTCGGTGGGAGTATTTTTTTGGTTAATCAATTCCCTGTTTATTTAGCTGCGGGTTTGGGGCGTTTGGTTCCGTACTTAGACCGCGCCTTTTGACGGTTTTTCACCCCGGTGGCATCGAGGGTGCCGCGAATGATGTGATATCTGACTCCGGGCAGATCTTTAACCCGACCGCCCCGAATTAGGACGACGGAGTGTTCTTGCAGGTTATGACCGATCCCGGGGATGTAGGCTGTCACCTCAAATCCAGAGGTTAAACGTACCCTAGCCACTTTCCGTAGGGCTGAGTTGGGTTTTTTCGGTGTGGTGGTATATACTCTTGTACAAACTCCCCGACGTTGGGGGCATTGTTTGAGGGCGGGAGATTTGGTTTTTCTTTTCGCTTTGGATCTTTCGTCGCGTATTAATTGCTGAATGGTGGGCATGATAGGGCTGTATCTAAGGTTACTCTGAACTCCTATTACCGAAGGTCAAATCGTTGACAAAAGGCCATTATAGCAAATTGTTGCTCTTGTTGTCAAGTCGCTTATTGTGCTTTTCTCCGGTTTAGATGTTAGAGATTGTCTTTTTCTTGGGCGGCGGCGGCACTTAATTCGAGCGTTATTAGGCGATAAAACTACAGCTTCGTTGTTTTGGCTTGATCATGCAATTGTAGCGATAATTATCGCCTAATTAATCGGCTAATGTCTGAAAAACTGTCTCTAGCTAACCTCATTTTCAGAATTGGTGTCTAGACTATTAGCTCTTAACGCTATATTTAGAGCTTTTGTACTGGATGCCCCACAAATATGCTGCCATAAAATATTGTTAACCCTAAAGGTTAACAATATTACAAGGGTCATCTACAATGGATATTGTATTTAAGAAAAAAAAATTTGAGAACGAATGCAATAGCCAACGGCTCCTGAAAAAACAGTATGGAGAGAAGATGGCTAAGAAAATCAGGCAAAGACTCGACGATTTAAAACATGACTAATACTATTGAGAACAGATATGCACCGGATTTTATTTCTCCACCGGGAGAAACCCTTGCCGAAATCCTAGAAGAAAGAAATATGTCTCAATCGGAACTGGCCCAACGTATGGGCAGACCGAGAAAGACTATCAATGAGATCATAAAAGGTAAAGCGGAGATTACTATCGATACCGCTTTACAGATAGAGTTAGTGTTAGGAACTCCCGCTCGTTTCTGGATAGAGCGCGAAAGACTTTATCGGGAATATTTAGCGAGAAAAAACGAGAATCAAAGATTAAAAGGTTATTTAGGGTTTGCTGAATAAATCTAAAAACCTTGTTGGATAAGGCTTTTAGACTTTTTGTCAATCAAAAAGTGCCGACCATTGTGTGTGATAATTTTTGCTTATGTAATCCTGAAGTGCTTATTTGGCAAGACTTTTAGGACTATTTTGCGGATATTCTATCAGTATAGACCTCGTTTCCACACAGAAACCAGAAGAGCCAATTCAGGTACTTTTTCCCTGAAAATTAGGTAATTGACCAGGTGAAAATGGGTAAAACCCCACACCCCACACCCCACACCCCACACCCTACCACCACCGAAAAACTTTTTGCCGCAAACCCTATTTAGACTGGTTAAAACAAATTCCTTATCAGCAAAAAAGTCAGGTAGAGGATAGTTATGCTCGATCTTGCGAAATTAGCGGCAAAAATGCCAGGGATTAGTCAACATTTTCAACAGGAAGTGGCAGCTAGTCGCGAGCGAGTGCAGCGAGCGAAAATTCTTTTAGAACAAGCGCAACAGCAACAGGAAAAACTATTAGAACTCTATCATAACTGGCACGATCGCCTAATTTTCTCCGTAGCGCTACCGATCGAACCTCTCGACACCCGCGTTAGTATCCTTCCCGCTCCCGAAAGTCATAGCGTTTTTGCCACGGATGGTTCCCAAATTGCCCCTTCTCACCACGAAATCGCCTACTGTTATCTAATTAATATCGGTAGGATTATGTTGCACTATGGTCAAAATTTACACCCGCTGCTCGATAGCATTCCCGAAGTCTATTACAAATCAGAAGACCTCTACATTTCTAAACAGTGGGGTATTCGCGTGGATGAGTGGATGAGTTATCGTCGGACGGTATTAGAAAGCCAAATGTTAGCAGAAATGGCTACTCGTTGGGTAAAACCCCCTGGGGCCCATTATGAACCAAATTTAGCCCTCGTGGATGGTTCTTTGATCTATTGGTTTATCGATAGTCTCCCCCCAGAAGCAAAAGATTTAATTTTGCCACCGATTTTTCAGTCTTGGGACGATTTAAAATCAGCTAGAATCCCGCTTATGGGTTATATTAGTGCTTCTCGTAGCACGGAAGGCTTAAATTTCCTGCGTTTACAATCTTGTCCCCATGATAGTCCCAATTGCTTGATCAATTGCGGTGATTTAGACCCAGAAAAAACTCCTTGTCGCGTCGTCGATCCTCTCCGGGATGCTTCTCTCTGGGGTTATTTATTGGAACCGGGACAAAGAAGTCCTTTTTGGCGCAGTTCTTTGAAAATACTCGATCTTTATGGGGATGAACATCGCATTTACTTCTGTTATCTCCATGTGGGGACGGAAATCGCTAGGGTAGAGGTTCCTGCTTGGGTGGTGGAGGAGCGAGAATTACTCGATCGCTCTTTGAGTATTTTACTGGCCCAGGTGTTAAAAGGTTATGGTTATCCGATCGCCTTAGCGGAAGCGCACAATTTAGCGGTGATTAAAGGTGGCGATCGCCTGCGTTTTTTTGCCCTTTTGGAACAACAGATGATTAAAGTCGGTTTACAGGATGTGGGGACATCTTATAAGGAAGCGAGAAAGCGCAGTAGTATCGCTTAATTGAGGATTCAGCAGATGGGGAGTGGTCACTGATAACTGATAACTGGTCACTGATAACTGAAAAAGGTGGGAATTACCCACCTTAAACTTGATTTTTGCCGAATTTTTCTAGCGACTGCTCCGATCTTGATCCAAGACGCTGACGGGGAAATTATTATAACCAACGTGATGTTTGCTGGTTTTTTGAATTTCTTCTTTAATTTGATCTAGATCAACATAGCGATCGGCTACATTAATTAAACTATCACTGGTCATCGATCGCAAACTAACCACTTCCACTCGCGCACCACGGTAACTGACGGAATCGGCAGCATAGGCCAAATCCCCATCACCACTGACAATGACTGCGGTATCATAGGAACCCACTAGAGCCATTAAATCCACGGCGATTTCCACGTCGAGATTGGCTTTTTTGGAACCATCGGGTAATTGTACTAGATCTTTAGCGATAACTCGATAACCGTTGCGACGCATCCAGAGGAGGAATCCCTGCTGTTTTTCGTTAGTGCGATCAACTCCAGTATAAAAGAAGGCCCGCAAGAGACGAGAACCGGCAGTTAAACGACAAAGTAATTTGGTGTAGTCAATTTCGATACCTAATTGCAGAGCCGCATAAAATAAATTGGAACCATCGATGAAAATCGCCACACGACCGCGATTTTCTAGCACTTGTTCGGGGGTGAAGACTGGGGCCGTGTCATAATCATCAAACATTTTATTTTTCCTCGTTTGTTAAAAGTTTAGTGTTGATTGTTTGCCAGTTGTATCCCAAAGGACAACAGACCTTAAAAAATAGAGTTATTAAAAAATTCCTTTAGGAATCGTTTAACGGCAGTTCTAGTTTAGAAAAGATCGGTTCAGGTGTTCCTAGTTGTGGATTTGTGGGTAATCCCCATTGACAGTGTTGGGAAAAAGAGACACCATCGGGGGAGTTTTCTCCGTCCTCCGACCTGAAAGTATTAAAATCAATAACAAAACCTAGTTGTTGATAAATTTTACTGCTCAAGGTCGGTATTATCGGTGAGAGTAGGTAGGCAGAGAGTCTGACTGATTCCAAAACCGCGTAGAGGACTTGTTCTACCGCTGCTTGTTGTTTCTGTTTAAATAAACTCCAGGGCGCACTCTCATCGATAAACTTGTTACTGGCACGAATTAACGCCAATATTTCCTCACAGGCTTGATTAAATTGTAGCGCATCATACTTCCGTTCAACAATGCCCCCTAGATTGATCCCCATATTCTTAAGATGATTATCGTTCGGGATATCTACGCCAGTCAACTGGGGGGGGATATTTTGGCAGTATTTTTTAACCATGCCTAGGGTGCGATTGAGGAGGTTGCCTAAATCGTTGGCTAAATCCGCGTTAAGAATATTAACAAATCTGGTTTCCTGAAAATCGCCATCCTGTCCTAATTCAATCTCTTTGACGAAATAGTAACGGACGGCATCGGCCCCATAGCGCTCAACCAAATCGAAGGGATCGAGGGTATTACCGAGACTTTTGCCCATTTTCCGCCCGTCTTTGGTCAAAAAGCCATGGCCGAACACTCTTTTGGGCAAGGGTAAACCTGCCGACATTAGCATAGCCGGCCAATAAATGGCATGGAATCTTAATATATCTTTACCGATCAGATGCAGATCGATCGGCCACCATTTGGCCAAGGCATTTTCTAGGGTGGGTTCGTCTTCGGGGTCGAGAAGGGCGGTAACATAGCCAAGAAGGGCATCAAACCAAACGTAGATGGTATGCTGACCATCGTGGGGAATGGGAAACCCCCAAGCGACATTAACCCTAGAGATGGAGAAGTCCTGTAGTCCCTGGTTGACGAAGTTGAGAACCTCATTACGTCGGCTTTCTGGTTGAATAAAATCGGCTTGCTCTTGGTAAAGTTGTTCTAGTTGTGCCTGATACTTAGAGAGACGGAAAAAATAGTTTTCCTCGTCGCGCCATTCGGCGGCCAGATTAGTATGAATGGGACAACAGCCATTATCTAATAGTTCTCTTTTTTCCTTAAATTCTTCACAGGCGACGCAATACCAACCCTGTTGGCGATCGAGATAGATATCGCCCTTTTCCCAGACTCTTTCAAAAAATTCGTTAACAATTGCCTGATGACGGGGGGCAGTGGTGCGACTAAAGCGATCATACTGGATATGTAGCTTTGCCCAGAGATTGGCAAAACTGGCGGCGATGCGATCGCAGTGTTCCTGGGGATTGAGTCCTTTGGCCGCAGCAGTCCGTTCGATTTTCTGTCCGTGTTCGTCGGTTCCTGTAATTAAGAGGACAGAATTGCCCTGTAACCGCTGCCATCGTGCCATAACATCCGCTACGATCGTTGTGTAAGCACTACCGATGTGAGGGATATCGTTGACATAATAAAGAGGTGTTGTTAAAGCAAATGTTTTTCGCTCATTCAAATCATTCATGAAATTTATTTTTTTTAATAGACGAGGCTGCCCCGAGGCTGATCCGTAGATGATTGGGACATAATCCCTATATTTTATGATCCTCTAATTCTGTTTTATCCTTTAGTTGTGATCTAAGTCAATAAAAACAATCTTAAGGCCGATTTTTTTTTTCCATGAAGCTGCTTACCCCCCTATCTACCTCTCGTTTAATTCTTGATACCACACGCACGGGTCTGTTTACCGTCGGTCAAGAAAATCTACCCAGCCAAGGAGTGGCGATCGTGGTAAGTAACCATCGTAGCTTTTTGGACGCGCCGATCTTAATTCAAGCTTTGGGCAAAAGTCTCCCGATCGCCTGTCATCACTACATGGGAAAAACGCCGCTTTTGCGGGAATTAATCGGAGAATTAGGCTGTTTTCCCTTTGATACCCCCGAAAAACGCCACCGAACTTTTTTTCGGCAAGCAACGGATTTTTTACAGTCCGGACGATGGATCGGTTTATTTCCAGAAGGTGGATCGCCGATGTTAAATTTGACTCCTCCTCGTCAAATTAGCCGTTTTCAAAGCGGATTTGCCCATTTAGCCCTGCGTTGTCCCGTGGAGAATTTGTCTGTCTTACCTGTGGCTATTCTCTCCGAGTCGGAAACTGCTATTAGTCCTTTTCCCGTGCGTTTGCTACGCTGGTTAGATACCACAGAACCTTTATTCGATCAAGATGGTTGGCATCCTGTTGTATTTTATCATCGTGTTAAGGTGGCGATCGGTCGTCCCTACCGCATTACTGAGAGCGATCGCTCAGATTATCAAGGTAAACAAGGGAAAAAAGCGATTAATCGTTTAATTGGTCATTGTCAGTCGGAAATTAGCGATTTATTGCTGAAGGGCTAACGAAGTCAGGAGTCAGGAGACAGGAGATAGGGTTTTGGGGTTTTAGGGTTTTGGGGTTTTAGGGTTTTAGGGTTTTAGGGTGTTAGGGTGTTAGCGTGTTAGGGTTTTAGGGTGTTAGGGTTTTAGGGATTTAGGGTTTTAGGGAAATTTCAGCTAAATGCCCACTTCCCCACTTCCCCACTTCCCACTCCCCACACTTCCCCACTTCCCCACTTCCCACTTCCCACTTCCCCACTTCCCCACTTCCTAATTCAAAATTCATACTCCTTTTTCTTATTGCGCTAATATTTTGACTAGCTCTGCTTTCTTCATCTTGCTTAAACCAACGATTCCCTTTTCTTTGGCTAGACTCTTTAATTCGGAAACAGTCTTGAGTTTGAGAGTTTCTTCTGAAAATTCCTCAATCACGGCATCTTGTTGAGATTGAGGAGTGAGATAAAAGACAGTTTTGAGTAAATCTAATCCCTTCCCTTTTGTAATTCCACACTTGAGGGCGACAATTGAGTCTAAACTCTTCCAGAATTGACGGGGAGCCTCATCAATCCTAGCAGTAGCAGTAGCTAATTTAACTGTTTTCAGTGGGCTATTCGGTTGTTCAATCAAGAACTGTAAAGCAGATTTAATTTCTTCTCTTGAAGCTGTTGACAGATTTAGTTTTGGGGTTTCCTCTCTTGCCAAAGCTCTGGATATATTCCTAGCATCTTCTGTTCCATCGGCAATAATACACCAAATTCTTTCTAGTCCAGCCCTTTCAGCCACAGCATAAACAAATGAGTTGCCGATAACTTCATAGCGATCCTCTGATAGTTCTTTGACGATCACGGGCAGCCAGTTGCGTCCACCTTTCTGCTGTAATAGTTTAGCAGTAACTTCAATTAAAAAACTATCGGCATCGGTTCCATTTGTAATTTCTATTTCATCTAGGTATAGATACTTTAAAGTACCAATATCGGTATATTCCATCATTGTAAAAAATACTCCTTTGCTAAGTCTTTGTAGTAGTCATAAACGGAACGATTTTTATAAACGGCTGGCACGCGAGCGAAAGCAGCACTAGCTATAATAGCGTATTCTGGCAGGTGATGAATATGTGAATTTTTACTGGCATTAGTATATCTGGGATAAAAATAGGGTAAAAGGGTTTTGTCATTTTTTAGTATTTGATCAATTTCTTTTTGGGCAAGCTGTAACTGTGGTTGAGTAATCTTCTCACCGTTGAAAAAAATTGGTAAGGCTATGGGAGTACCATCTTTTTTCAAATTTTGCATTTGCGGCAGAAACTCCTTGATGGCAGTGGCTGCATTATTAAGGGAGAATGAATTGTTATGTTTTGTGGGTAAGAGGACAACATCGGCAGCATAAACAGCCAGCTGGCTAGGAAATCGCCAATTGGGAGCTGCATCTATAAAGATGTAATCATATTCATATCTAGCTAAGTCTAATTTTCTATGGAGAGTGTATATTTGCATTTTAGAATTATACTCAAATTCTGGATACTCTGCCATTTTAGGTTCAGCAGGAACAACATCGAAGGTAATTTGTAGTTTTGTATTCTTAAAAATATAGGGACGAATCACTGATCTAAGATCAATATTGCGGTCAGTTAAAGCCTTTTCTAGTAGGACATCTTCTGGTTTTATATTTAGGAGAGAGCGAGTTAAATCTCGTTGATTAAAATCAAAGTCTAAAACTAGAACTTTTTTACCTAAAAAGGCAAGGAAAGCTGCAAGATTTACGGTTGTGGTGGTTTTGCCTATACCACCTTTATTATTGTAAACAGTAACTGTTAATGCTTTGGGAGTATTGTCAATTTTTGTCTTGATCAGAGCTATGGTCTCATCAATGTTCTCAGGAGTTATTGCTATGCAAGTAGTGGCAGGAAAAATGGTTTTACCATGTTTTCTAAATAACTGGATGTGTGAACTATTAGTGATAATTCCCCATTGGGCTGCTTTACAGTTAGTCCCTAATAACTGACGCTTTAACTGATTGACAGTTGCCCTATAACTTGGACTATTTTCAGTTAGGTTAATATCTCTACCTTTTAACTCTATCAGCAGAAAAGGATTACTCTTTGTCTGCAAAAAAACATCGTTTTCTAGGTTTCTCCGAGTGGCAAAGTCGGTAATCCCACCGCCTCCCGTGTCGTACTGTGGAATTATCTCCGTGGTTGAAAATCCTAAATATGATATCAGGTAAGGTGCAAAGTTTGTGCTAACAATCGCTTCAGACGCATTTTGAGGCAAATCCTCAAGATAAGATTTGAGACTTTTTACTTTGGGGGTGTTATCTTTCATTTCAGAAGTTCACAAACTATAGACTAAAGTTAATGAATTGCTCTTTTGTTGAGTATAACACCCTATCACCCCCCGCAACGCGCACGCAGTGACCACCCCACTTCCCACTTCATAATTCATAACTCACCGTTCGCTTAAATAAAAAAGCGATCGAGGACAAAAAAGGTTAAAATCCTTGTGTAGTAAAGGGTTTGGTTGAAGGAGTTAAGAAAATTCCCACAC
>NZ_SFBY01000062.1:0-3216 GCF_007095505.1 Microcystis sp. M_QC_C_20170808_M3Col | reverse complement strand
GGTGAACTTCCGGAAAAAAGAAGCCTAAAAACGCTTCAAAATATTCGCTTAATGCTTCTTTCCAGGGTTCATCATAATTGGCGGTTGTTTGGTTCATGAATTACGATATTGGATTCTTGTCAAAGACTGCTTAAATTCTGCGAGAGAATTAGCAGTAGCCACCAATTTTATTGGTAAAATTAGTGGCTGTGTGGCTCGGTTAATTTATCAGTGCAAAATCAGCCGCTATCAGGGTAGGAACAGTCAACAAATTGGCAAATTCAGCACCACTTCCTAAGCCAGCAGCACTACCATTTTGATTGTAGTAGATACTGCCACTGCCGGTACTGTAAACGATAAAAGCGCTGCTAGTGGCGGCTAAATCATCGTCATCGACGCTGGCAAATTCAGCTGGTTGACTGAAGCCATTGCCAATGCTACTTTGTAAGGCGGTAAAGATGGCTTTACTTAATACTATTTTATCACTGCCTGGGGTGAAATCGCTGATGGCATCGATTCCTAAATTACTACTGTTGAAGATAAAGTTATCGCTACCATTACCCCCGGTGAGTAAATCATCGCCGGAACCACCAATTAAACTATCGTTTCCGTCTTGACCGGTTAATTGATCGTTGCCACCACCACCAGTTAGAGTATTATTAAGGCTATTCCCGGTTAGCCGGTCATTACCGCTATCGCCAATAATATTTTCGATGGTGTTATTTGCCGAAAAAGTCAATTTTAGATTATTGGTAACGGCGGTTTGGACAGTGGTAATCCCTAAGTTAACTCGTACTGCGGTATTTGTCCCAGTAAAGTCGAGGGTATCGATACCGCCGGTGGTAGTTTCTTGGATGGTATCGCTTCCTAATAGGGTTGAAGCATTGAAGCAGTAAATATCGTTACCATTAGCACCAGCGAGGATATTGTTACCGCTATTTCCGGTAATTTTATTGTCACCAGCGTTACCTGTACCGTTAATATTATTAGTGCCAATTAGTCTGAGGTTTTCGACATTATTGGGTAAGGTTCGAGTAATTGCGCTTTGTAGGGTGTCAGTAATAATTACTTGTCCAATTGCTTCGTCGGGATTGATGGTAGCATTAACCGGATTTGACAGGGTTACGGTAAAGACTTCATCAGGTTCATTGAGATTATCATTAAGGATGGGAATGCTAATACTAGCGGTGGAAGTATTAGGTGCAATGGTGAGGGTTCCTGTCTGGCTAGTGTAATCTACATTGGCGGTAGCATTAATGGGTGCAGTGGTATAGTTGACAGTAATTTGTTGTGGATTGGGGTTATTGACAGTAACAGTGAGGATTGCATTATTATTTTGACCTTCGACCACGGTGATGTCGTTGATGGAGAGTTGGGAGGGAACACTGGTATCATCATTGGTAATTGTCCCTGTGACTGCGGTAGTTGTCCCAACTGTATAACCTGTCCCCGCAGCGAGAGTTAAAGCAACAGTTTCGTTACTTTCAACTGTAGTATCAGCAGTGGGGTCAACGGTTACAGTCGCAGTGGATGAACCGGCTGCGAAGGTGACAGTATTGGTAGTCCCTGTACGAGTGTAGTCGGTATTGAGAGTAGCTGTCCCTCCGAGGGTGTAATTGACGGTTAAAGCATTGGTTGTTACACCAGAACGAGTGAAGGTATAGACTAAGTTAGTTGTCCCATCTTCAGTGACACTTGTGGGAGAAACAGCAAGAGTGATACTAGGTAAATCATCATTGGTAATTGTCCCGGTAACTGCGGTGGTCGTACCTACTGTATAACCTGTCCCGGTCGCAAGAGTTAAAGCGACGGTTTCATTGTTTTCCACTGTAGTATCAGCAGTGGGGTCAACTATTACAGTCGCAGTGGATGAACCTGCTGCGAAAGTGACAGTATTGGTAGTCCCTGTACGAGTGTAGTCGGTATTAAGAGTCGCTGTCCCTCCGAGGGTGTAATTGACTGTTAAAGCATTACTCGTTACTCCACTACGGGTGAAGGTATAGATGAGATTAGTTGTCCCATCTTCAGTAACACTACTGGGAGAAACTGCAAGAGTGATACTAGGTAAATCATCATTGAGAATTGTCCCGGTAACTGCGTCAGGAGTACCTACTGTATAACCTGTCCCGGTCGCAAGAGTTAAAGCGACGGTTTCATCAGATTCAACTGTAGTATCAGCAGTGGGGTCAACTGTTACCGTCGCAGTCGCTGAATTAGCAGCAAAGGTGACACTGGTGGGAATAGATGTATAATCTGTCCCGTTGGTAGCTGTCCCACCAACTGTGTAATTGACGGTTAAAGCATTGGTTGTTACACCAGAACGGGTGAAGGTATAGACTAAGTTAGCTGTCCCATCTTCTGTCACACTTGTGGGAGAAACTGCAAGAGTAACACTGGTATCATCATTAGCAATTGTTCCTATAACTGCGGTAGTCGTACCTACTGTATAACCTGTCCCAGTCGCAAGAGTTAAAGCTACAGTTTCATCACTTTCAACTGTAGTATCAGCAGTGGGGTCAACTGTTACAGTCGCAGTGGATGAATTAGCAGCAAAGGTGACACTGGTGGGAATAGATGTGTAGTCTGTCCCGTTGGTAGCTGTCCCACCGATTGTGTAGTTAACAGTTAAGGGATTAGTTGTATCTCCTGTACGCATGAAGATATAGATGAGATTACTTGTCCCGTCTTCAGTAACACTACTAGGAGAAACCGCAAGAGTAATACTAGGAAGAGTGACATCATCATTATTAATTGTTCCCGTAGCTGCGTTAGGAGTACCTACTGTATAACCTGTCCCGGTCGCGAGGGTTAAAGCGACGGTTTCGTTACTTTCAACTGTAGTATCAGCAGTGGGGTCAACTATTACAGTCGCAGTGGATGAATTAGCAGCAAAGGTGACACTGGTGGGAATAGATGTGTAGTCTGTCCCGTTGGTAGCTGTCCCCCCGATGGTGTAATTGACAGTTAAAGCATTGGTTGTTACTCCACTACGGGTGAAGGTATAAACCATATTTGTTGTCCCGTCTTCAGTGACACTACTGGGAGAAATAGAAAGAGTAACAGTTGTTGCTGGAGTGGTAAACTCACTAACATCAATAATCTGCAAGCCACCTTCATAATCAGCTACGTAAGCATAGTTACCGACTATTTGCACACCCTGAGCATTGCCAGAAGTGTCATAATTACCCTTAAGAGTAGGTGCAACAGGGTTGCTGATGTCGATGATTTGCAGTCCTG
>NZ_SFBY01000061.1:0-9399 GCF_007095505.1 Microcystis sp. M_QC_C_20170808_M3Col | reverse complement strand
AAGACCAGAACAGAGTAAATCTGTTAAGGCAGGTGCGGAACCCCGCAAGGGAAAGAAGCAGAAACCTAAATCGTGAGGTTTGGGAATCACCGTCCGTTTACGGCGGTGAGGATGTCAAGCACGGTTCTGAGGGGGGGGATGGAGGCGACTCCATTCCCGACCCCTAACACGCCGGCTTTAGAATATTCTTGTCACCCCATCAGGAATCCACTAAACAAAGAAGTTGGAAACAGTGATATTACCGAGAGCGGGTAATGTGCCGGTAATGCCTGTAACGTTAACCAGTAAGTCATTGGCACTTTGGAAACCAGCAACATTATCATTGACAATAATATAGTTTCCGGCTATCCCAGCAGTGGTTACTTGGACCAGGGCCGCGCTATTAATACCAAGTGCTTGGTTTCCAGCTAAGGAACCATTGGCATCGGTAAAAACAGCATTCACGACATTGGTTAAAGTGGCAGCGGCAGAATTGGCAGCACGACTAAAGGCAGCGGGGGCAGGCAGCACACCTCCTGCGGCACTGAGCAAATCAATTTTGTCGGAGCCGATCGCAAAATCAGTGATCCGGTCAGGGTTAGCGACAGTAGATTGGGAAAATTGGAAGAGGAAGACATCGTTTCCTGCTCCCCCCGTCAAGGTATCAATACCAGCACCACCATTAAGGGTATCATTGCCCCCACCACCGTTGAGAAGGTTATTGGCCGTGTTGCCCGTGATCACGTTATTACCTGCGTTACCAGTACCGTTAATGGCGGCTGCTCCCGTCAGTGTCAGGTTTTCCACATTTGCCGCTAAAGTCGTGGTGACAGCGGCCGTGATAGTATCGGTTATGGTCGTGGTAGCTATCGTCACCGCACCAAGAACAGCATTAGTAGGAGAAGACAAAGCTAAAGTAAAGGTCTCATCTGCCTCATTAAAGGAATCATTGAGAATGGGAATGTTGAGGACTTGAGTAGTAACACCAGGGGCAAAGGTTAGAGTTCCAATGGTGGCGGTGTAATCCGATCCCGCGGTTGCTGTACCGTTAGCAGTTGCATAGTTAACGCTGATGGTTTGGCTGCTTGCGTTGGAAAGAGTGACGGTGTAGGAGGCGTTTTGAGGCGTGGTTAAACCTTCAACAATCGTCTGACTGTTGGGGTTAAGATTAATCGTGGGTAATTGAAAGTTGCCAAAATTAACATCAGTCAATTTTTCCCCTGCTTTCAAGTTTAGGGCATAGGGGGTGGTGGGGGAGGTTTGGAGCCAGCCTGTTTGATTCACTTCTCGGATGGCATATTCTCCCGGTCCTAAGTTGCTGAAGGTATATTTACCATCAGCGTTAGTGACTGTGGAAATTTCCCAAGGATCAAGTGTTCCATTGGCAACACTATCAATGTAAATTGTCCAACCTGCTAGGGCTTTTTCGCCTTTGTCCCAGATACCATTAGCATTAGCATCGTTCCATTTACTGCCTTCGATGCTTCCCAGTGGAAGTTTTACGTCTCCATTTTTAAATTCACCTTGCAGTGCCAAGTTCGCCGCCTGCTTTGCTCCTAGCAAGAAGGTTTCATCCCCCGTCACCAGAAAATCAAAGGCGGCCCCATTTAAAAACGCGCCTTCAGCAATACCAATTGCTCGTGCCTTGGCGAAGGCATCCACCACTGCGTCGGATTTTTGTTTCGCTAGAGTTTCTAAGGAGATATATTTCTTTGGAAAGGGATCAGGTATAGGTCCAGGTTTTTGAAATAGAGATTCTCCCTGAGTAACTCGCCAACTGTCGGCAAACGTTGTATGTATTGTTTGAACAGAGGGATTGGCATCCAAGACTGTGCCATCACGCAGAGCAAAATCATTACTGCTATCACCATCGCCATTCCCTAAAAGCCCTTGTAGGGAGCCGGCGCGATCATCAGATGGATTGACAAAAACATCAACGTAGCTCCCATTGTCCGCGGCGATGACGACATCGTTGTCCTCGGCTGTGGAGAAATTACCGTCTAGTCCGGCATAAGTGAAGGTGTACTGATTCCCTGAACGCTGGATTTTCGTGTTATTACCAAAGAATGCGCTGCTGCCACTGCCTAGATTATATGTTTCTCCATTAACTTTTAATTCTTGACCAATGGCAAGCTCTGAATCATAAACAAAAGTTTGGCCGTCTAGTCTGATCGCAAACGCTGTATTGACAGAAACTTGAGCACCTGTATACCAGGGTTTTTGAACGGTTTGCACTTGAAAATCATCAGTTAGAGACTCGACATAAATGAACGTTCCAACTGCTTGCAAATCATAGGGTTTGCCATCAAAGGTAGAAAGATGTACATCACCCCAACCGTGGCCTTGACCAACTACAGGGTTAGAAGTAACAAAGACCGAGAAATCTTGACCTGTAGCAGATGGTACTGAACCCAGTGTACCATTAACATAAACATTAAAACTGGTGTCCGACGGGGAAACACTCCACGATGGAAGATAAATTTGCTCTATGTACTCTACAGCACCAGTGCCAGTGATCAAATCCACGCCAGGGCCACCAGCAACGGCATCAGGAGGACTGAAAAAGCTAGAAGCACCAACTGGTAAAGTAGATACAGTGTAAATATTACCAGTGGTCGTTCCTTGTAGATAAAGATCCAAGTTAGCATCTAGATCACTGGTACTAGGAGTTCCTGTCCAAACTAAGGTAACTTTAAAAGAGCTACTGGAAGAACGAGAGAACTTGCCCATGTTTGCCCGTGAATTTCTAAAGGTATCCTCTACCAGGAATTGACTTAGGGATAGGTTGCCACCAGTAGCATTTCCTAGCGCATCGGCAAAAACCTGTGCAGCAGTAAGATTAGCAATATCCGCAGTTTCCCATAAATTTGCATTGGTTGAACCAACTCCATTCAGAGATGTGTGGATAAGTAAACCTTTTTCTGTAGAATCAAGAGTTGTAATCCTTGTATCGTTTAGAAGAGGGTTATATGGGGCTACGCTGTTAATTCCGCCAGATGTACTACCCGTTATTGGTGTGTAAGGTGTATTTGGACCACTTGGCAAGATTATATTTTTAAAGCGAGCTCTGAAGCTAGGCGTTAACACTGATGAAAATGCAGTTTTTACATTTTCATAGAGGAAGTTATCTTTCAGGTCTTCAGAGATGAAAAGGTTTTGAGACCATAGTAAATCGGCTGGTGTAAGAGGCATAGTGGTAAAAGTTTTGAACGCTTCATACACCATAGCTTAATCATTCGCCTGCGCCAAATCAATAAGCAAAAATACTGAATTAGCTGTAGCAGAAATGTTGAAAACTTTACATACAAGCTGACGGGAACAGGCGTTCGTTTAGAGAGATTAAATTTCCCTCTTGGGATAAAATTAAGTTAACATAGCGCAGTTTATTAAGTAAAGTATCCCCATTATTTGAGGAATTTGCCTAAGCTGTAAAATCAAATATACGATTAATATAAGTGGGTGGGTGGAATTAAATATAAAATGAATGTTGGGTTGAAGCATGAAACCCAACGCCCGCATGGGTTACGAAGTGCGCTAACCCATCCTACAAATAATTGTGCCTCCCTACTTAGAACCAGTTTTAGCATCTACACCCATCACTAATTTCATCTGATGATAGCCTGACATCCAAAACAATTTGGGCGTTGCTGATTTGAGATATGAATCTTCTTTTCTGGTATTTTTAAAACCTAGAGCCAAACTAACTTTTGCATCTGATGCAAAGTTTGCATTCATACCTTGATTCGGCAACGCCTAAACTGGTACAAGTGTATGAACAGCTGCCTGTAAGCATCCCACCGAAAAACTAATGCGCTCCGGGGTTGGGATTGAGTGATAAAATCGGAAATAACGCCCAGTTTTAGCAGAGAGTTTCCCTTTAAAAATCCCAACTCAGTAGATTGACAAAATTGATCTGCAGCCTCGGTTCTGATCACCGATCACTGAAATCCCTAAAATTAAGCGACAATGTAAAGTAAGGTAAAACTTTCTGGACAAATTCTTATTATGGTGTTATTCGGATTCGGAAAAAAATTAACTTTGCCCACAGTAAGGGAGGCACTACCCGGGCGATCGGAAAAAATGCCCGTACCTAGCACCCACTACGTTAACGGTCATCCTTTGCAGCCCCCCTTTCCTGCCGGTATGGAAAGCGCAATGTTCGGTTTAGGCTGTTTTTGGGGAGCAGAGCGGAAATTTTGGCAATTAGAAGGTGTTTACACCACGGCCGTAGGTTATGCGGCTGGTATCACCCCCAATCCCACCTATCAGGAAGTGTGTACCGGCATGACTGGGCATAATGAAGTGGTCTTAGTGGTCTATGATCCCAGTGTGATTTCCTACGAACAACTGTTAAAGGTTTTCTGGGAAAGTCATAATCCCACCCAAGGGATGCGTCAGGGTAATGATACGGGAACCCAGTATCGATCGGGTATCTATACCTATAGTCCCCAGCAAAAGCAATTAGCGGAAAAATCCCGATCAATGTACCAAGAAGCTCTCAATCAAGCGAGCTACGGTCAGATTACCACGGAAATTCTCGACGCACCTGAATTTTATTATGCTGAAGTTTATCATCAGCAGTATTTAGCGAAAAACCCCGGCGGTTACTGCGGTTTAGGGGGAACGAAAGTGGAATGTCCGATCGCTCTTGATCTGAAGTTAACTTAAGTAGGGTTAGGAGTCAGTTATCAGTTATCAGTTATCAGTTATCAGTTATCATTCAGATCATAAAATATCTTTTCTTTTTTGCAACCAATAGGTAAGGAGAAAATAAATAAGGGAATGAAGAATTAATACTCCCCAATTCAATAACAAATTATTGATAGATAATTGATAAACTTGATTGGTATCCTCAAAGGGTAAAGGGAAATTAAAAGTATTTTGTTCTTTCGTTTCTGCAATCATGTCTTCCACCTCTACTAATACCCCATAGGCACCAATCGACCAGCGACTAATCATCAACCATGATAGATATTTCCCCAGACCTTCTAAGCTAAATAATACCCCAGCAAAGATAATCTGAGGAATTAAAATTAAAGGTAAGGCACTATTTGCTTGAGTGATATTACTAACGCCAGCAGAAATTAATAAACCGAGATTAATCGCCGCAAATATAGTTAAAAATGTGGTAATAAAACAGCCAATTAACCAGGTCATTAATTCTGGTTGCGGGTCAGTAAATCCCAAAAATATCACGCAGGTAATTACAATTGTTTGCAGAAAAGCTAAGGCTGCTAAAACCAGAATTTTTGACAATAAATAGGGTAATAATCCCAGATTAACTAATCTTTCTCGCTGATAAATTGGCGATTCTTTGACAATTTCCTGTAGGGAACAGGCAAAACCTACCCACAATTGCGCGCAGGTAAAAACAAAGAGAGTTTTTAAGGCTAAAGGTGCGGATTGGATAGCCTGATTAAAACTGGGATTATCCCCCAAAAATAAAGGATTTTCGTCCCCTAAAACCATGGCCATTAATAAAATTCCGATCGGAGCGGTTGATAGGTATAAAATTAAACTAAATAGATCGCGGATAATTAACTGGCTATAGCGTTGACATAAAATCTGTAGTTGTTGCCAAAAAGATTGTTGAACCTGTTGCGGCCTACTATTATTTTGCTGAAATATTTTACCGATTCTTGCTTCAATATTATTTTTGTAGTAGTCCGATTGTTGAAAACGTTGGCATTCTTGCTCAACTTTTTCGCTAGTTTCCAGATGAATATAAATATCGGCAAAATCCCCCTGAGGTAAAGAGAAAAAATTTAAGGCCTCCCCTGGAGAACCAAAATAACATAAATTGCCCCCTTGACCGAGGAAAACTAATCGATCGCAGAGATTGATATTATTAGTAGCATGGGTGACTAGGAGAATTGTTCTGCCTTCTTTGGCCAATTTTGCCAGCAATTCCATCATCTTTTTATCTAAACCGGGGTCTAATCCCGAGGTGGGTTCATCTAAAAAGAATAATTTGGGATTAGCTAATAATTCTACCGCAATACTCACCCTTTTTAATTGACCACCGCTTAAGTCTCTGACTAAAGTATTTCTTCTTTCTAATAACTCCACCTGCTGCAGGGTTTTCTCGATCACTTCTTGGCAATTAAGATCGGGAGGTAGCCTTAATTTAGAAGCGTAATATAACACTTCTCCCACAGTTAAATCCCTGTGGACGATATCGTATTGGGGAACATAACCGATTTGGGTGCGATAGATATTAAAATTCTGGCGCAGCTCTTCCCCATTCAGATAAACAGTTCCCGAGGTGGTGGGTTCAATTCCTAATAAAGTCTTTAATAAAGTCGATTTTCCCGCACCACTTCCCCCAACAATCGCCACTAATTGACTCGGTTCGATCGGTAAGGAGATACGATTGAGAATTGTCAAGGGTTGTTTCTTTTTATCCCGCACCATCCTGACGATATTTTCGGCATCTAGACGGATATTATCCCCTGTATCTAATAAAACTAATTCATCTCCCTGCAACCGAAAACTATAGGGACCGATTCTCACTGTACAACCGTTAGTTAAAATGGCACTACCCGATACTTTTTGTCCGTCGATAAAGACTCCATTGGTGCTTTTGTCGTAGAGAATATAACGATTTTGGTTATCGCTGTCGATAATTGCGTGTTGTCGGGAAATTGTCGGCGCGTCTAAAACCACAGTTGCGGTATTATCTCGTCCTAAAACTACACTGCGATTGCCTAGGGAAACCGATTTAAAAGCTAAAGGTGGGCTTTTTACCGGTTGGTTAGGATGATAATAGGTGATCTTGACCCAATTTTTGACATCTTGACCGATATTAATCTCATCTCCATTTCGTAAAAGATAGCCCTCTTTGGGAGTAATCACGCGATTGTTGATAAAAAGTTTATTGGAACTAGGATTAGTCCCGTCTCCATCGTAGATATAGTAATCATTTCCCTGACGACGAAAACAAGCTTGTACTCGACTCACCAGCGTCCAGTGTTGGGGAACAACTAAATCCACCTGTTGACCATCCCGCCCCAATTTATGATTAGGACGACTCAGATTAATAGAAGGGAGAATTTCTCCCTGATTGTTAAGAATAATGTAGGGTTCTTGACTAATAACCGTTTTAATGTTGGGAGAATTGGTCATAAAAAGTCGATCGGTAGATGGCGTTCGCAGGGGACGGTAAGAAGCTAAGATAGAATTAATGTCTCGATCGCTACTGTTAACCTCAGAGTCTGGAACGAACTCTAGAGATCATGTTAGTAAAACTTCTTAGGATCGATCGAGCTTGTCTAAATTCCTATTCCTAAGACCTATCCACAGGTTATCGTGCTGTTAGACGATGGTTACAACTCCTATTTCTCCTACCGCCAAGGTTTCTAAAGTCGAAGGTATCAAAGAACACAGTAATTATCTACGAGAACCTTTGGCCAGTGAACTCCTCGAAGATACAACCCATTTTACCGATGCGGCGGTACAGATTCTCAAATTTCACGGTTCCTATCAACAGGATAATCGCGACCATAGAACCAAAGGTCAAGAAAAAGACTATCAAATGATGTTGCGTACCCGCAGTCCGGGGGGTTTTATTCCCGCACAACTATATCTTACCCTCGATAGTTTGTCCGATCGCTATGGTAACGGCACTTTACGGGTGACAACCCGCCAAGGCTTCCAATTACACGGCATTTTAAAGAAAAATCTCAAAGCAACCCTCGGGGAAATTATCCGCAGTATGGGATCCACTTTAGCGGCCTGTGGTGATGTTAATCGCAATGTCACCGCACCGCCAGCCCCCTACAAAAATCGCCCCGAATACGGCTATGCTTGGGAATATGCCAATAATATCGCCGATTTGCTCACTCCCCAAACTGGAGCCTACTACGAAATTTGGCTCGATGGCGAAAAAGTTATCAGTGCAGAAGAAGCGCCGTCCGTCAAGGCATCGAGACAAAAAGATACAAATGGCATTAACAAAAATGATCCCATCGAACCGATCTACGGTCAACATTATATGCCCCGTAAGTTCAAGATCGGTGTCACCGTGCCGGGAGACAACTCCATCGATATCTACACCAATGACCTCGGTTTGGTGGTGATTACCGACGCAAACGGGGAATTACAGGGTTTTAACATCCTTGCGGGGGGTGGACTGGGAAGGACTCACAATAAGGAGGAAACTTTCCCCAGAATGGCCGATGCGATCGGTTATGTGAGCAAAGAGGAGGTGTACGATCTGGTAAAAGCGATCGTGGCAACCCAAAGGGATTACGGAGATCGCGGCGATCGTCGTCATGCGAGAATGAAATATATCCTCGAAGAATGGGGAGTAGAAAAATTCCGCAGCACTGTTGAGGGTTATTTCGGCCAAAAAATCGCACCCTACCAACCCCTCCCCGATTGGAAATATCAAGACTTTTTGGGATGGAATGAACAGGGAGACGGAAAATTATTTTATGGTCTTCATGTAGAAAATGGCCGGGTCAAAAATGAGGGCAGTTTTCAGCTAAAAACCGCCTTAAAAGTGATTATCGAGCGTTTTCAGTTGCCCATGCGCTTGACGGCTAACCATAATATCATTCTCTACGAAATTGAACCCAAGGATCAGGAAGCCGTGGAAGCGATCCTGAAAGAACAGGGAATTATCACCAATCCCGCCGAAATTGACCCTTTAACCCGTTATGCCATGGCCTGTCCCGCTTGGCCCACCTGTGGATTAGCGATTACCGAGTCAGAAAGAATTTTACCCAGCGTGATTGAACGCATTCGCACTCTGCTTAATCGCTTAGGATTAACCAAAGAGGAATTTGTCATCCGCATGACAGGATGTCCCAATGGCTGCGCGCGTCCCTATATGGCAGAATTAGGATTTGTGGGTAGCGCTCCCAATTCCTACCAACTCTGGTTAGGGGGAACGGCCGATCAAACTCGACTAGCGCGCCCCTATTTGGATAAAATGGCGATCGATGATCTAGAAAAGGTCTTAGAACCGATTTTCGTTTACTTCCAACAGGATCAACAAAATAACGAAACCTTCGGAGAATTCTGTCACCGAGTCAATTTCCCTGCTTTACAAGCATTTTCAGCCACCTACACACCTAAAATGACCGAAACTACTACTACTGAATCAAAACCCAAACGCGTGCGTAAAAATCAAAACCGTGTCAGCGTCCCCGATGAAATGTTTGTCCGTCTCAAGGAAGCTTCGGAAGCGGAAAAACGGCCGATGAATCAAATCATCAATGAGGCGCTAGAGGCCTATTTCAGCCAAAAATCCTAAGTTATCAAGGTGGGTTAAATCCCACCTTTTTTTATTAGTATATTCATCGAAAATTTTGGGTCTGAAACCCCGTCGTTCTACGACGGCTTTACCGTTAAATACTAGCGCATTTACCAAATATATGCTAAAATGTGAGACATGGAAAAAGCCTATTCGTTTCG
>NZ_SFBY01000060.1:0-5766 GCF_007095505.1 Microcystis sp. M_QC_C_20170808_M3Col | reverse complement strand
CTGACTTCTTTGCTGATGGATAAAAATGGGTCAGTAACGTTCGCTCAATCCTTTACGGGGTCAGCTTTTCAGCCATATTTTCGTTACCTGACCTCAAAAAATAAGCGAACGGTGAGTTAGATATAGTTATTCCGACCCTCTATGAAGGACGTAATATCTTAGTTAGGGGAGCTTGGGGTATTGATAAAACTGCCTTAATTTTTAATTTAATTCATCAGTTACAACAGGAAGTAGCGGAACTAAATGAAAAAATGTTAGTGCTTTATTTAAGTAGCATTCCTGGGGAAAGTTCCACGGAATTTTATCGTGCTTTATTATTAGCTGTAGCCGATAGTTTAGCGGATAGTGATCAAGAATCAAAAGACATTGCTAATACACTTTTAGGGTATTCCATCCAACGCAATAAAACCACTACTGAAGGACAAGTTAAATTAGGCTTTTTATCCTTTGGCAAAAAGGAAGAATCCCCTGCTAATCAACTGACTCCCACCGCCAATGCTGATCCCTATCCTTTACTCATTCGTTTATTAGATAGAGCCGAAGAAATTTATTCTCGTATTGTTATTGCTATTGATGATTTTGACAAAAAAGACCCCATTGTTGTCCAGACAATTTTAGAAAGTAGTTTAGATTTATTTCGGATGGGAAAACATCGAGGATTTATCATGACAGGAAGAGGCTTTACCGAGCTTCAAGAAGCAACTTTAAAAGCCCTTGGTATCTTTTCTGAAGATATTCCCCTTGAACCCATGAGTCAAGATGATTTACGTCACATTGCTATTAATTATCTTAATAGTGCCAGAAACGAACAGCGAAATGATCCCTATCCTTTCACAGAAGAAGTCATCAATTTAATTACGGGTTACGCTCAAGGAATTCCTCGAGAACTGAATACTATCTGTGAAAAAGTATTACGGCAAGCTGCTTCAGCAGCATATGAAATTATTGATGAAACTGCTTTTGATTCAATTTGGCAAATCCTTCAAAAAGACTTTACTGATTATTTAAGTCCTCAGTTTCGTCATTTATTATACGTTGCTCATCAAGCCGGTGGCATTAGTGAGAATATTTCTGATCAAACTTTGGATAAACTTGATGCTATAACCTTTGTTTCTCTCTTGCCCCAACTTAAATCGATGGAAGAACAAGGATTATTAATTCGTCAAGAAGATCAAAGCGGTTTTCGTTTTGTTCCTTCCCAATTATTTCAACCTAAGTTACTCCCTGAGTCTCAGTCTGAGTAAATAATAAATAGCTCCTTCGATGTACAAGGTGAGCGCATCTCAAACGCTATTGACAATTGAGATGGCAAATTCTCCTCAAATATGCCTGAAGTGCTTTCAGGGTAAGCAACTCACATAAAGTTCATTTTGTCAAGGATTGTTAAGATGCGCTTACCCTGAAGTAGCTGTAAGCTCACAGCCATTTTTTATCTCAAATGTCGGGGGGTTGAAATTTGGCCTCTAACCTCATCCCTAAACCTTATTCCCGATTCCATCCAGGAATACTGTTAGGAAGTGAAAATTTATGTCACAATGACTCTATAAGGGCGGTTTTTTAGTGAATCGCCGAGGCCGTCTATTAATCGAATCGATGTCTTTGAAGAACGTAGTCCCAAACTGGAAACCTGACTTTTCTTACCCATTCTTGCCACTACTAGCGGAATTTTCCTCCCTTTTGTCTTATCCCCGGGAATTCTTGAGCTATTGCCGAGATTGGCATTTTGTAACTTCCCGTTAGTTGAATTCAACAAAAGAAGCTGTTTAGGAGCAATTATATGTTACACCGCAAGATTTATCAATTCTGTATGGATGGTCAGGAAGTCTGCATTTTCTTGCGCGATCAGCAAAGATGGATTGATAATGCTCGTATTATCGATCTAGAAAGCGATCTCGTCACCATTCGCTACGAAACAGAAGAAGAAGACGAGATTAGTTCTTGGGAAGAAATGGTGCGTTTAGAAAGTATTGGTGCGGTTAGCAGAAAACTGGCCTCGGTGTCGCGGACGAATCCTGATATTAATGTCTCGGAAGATTGTCCAGAAGCAGAACAACTTTATCCCCATTCTCCCGATAGCTTAGATTAATTTTGTCGATTTAACTGACAGTGGCTAGAAGTCCCGAGGTTTTAACAATGGCCAAGGGACTTTTAGGGGATGGAAAGGAAGAGAGCCAGTAAGAATCACCGCTTGTTCTAAAATTATCGTCAAAGCCGCCAGATTTTCTCTATTATAAGCCAGAGGAGCAAAATGAATTCTAATCCCTACGTCGCTGCCAAGGATATCTATCAAAAATTTGTGGCAGTAGTAATAGTTTTAGTTAGTTGTTGGTTAGTGACTTTTCCGGCCTTCGCCGGCTCCGCCCCTCTAGAAGTTAAAATTAGTCTAGGATCCGGACAAGGAGAATTAAAATTCTTTCCTAGTCAATTAAACTTTATTGCTGGACAAAAATACAAATTAATTCTCGATAATCCCAGTCCCACTAAACATTATTTTACCGCTAAAGACTTCGCCGATGCTAGTTGGACGCAGAAAGTTGAAGCGGGAAAAGTGGAGATTAAAGGGGCGATTCACGAACTAGAATTAAAACCTAATGCACAAGCAGAATGGGTAATAGTTCCTCTCAAAACCGGTAAGTATCAATTAATCTGTACTATTCCGGGTCATGCTGCAGCGGGAATGGTGGGAGAAATCGCCATTAATAACCCATGAATTTAAGAAAAATTGTCTCCTTTGCTTTCCTATTATTTATTCCCCTATCGGTGGTCGCTAGTCGTCTTAATTGGGGAGATCAAGCTATTTTTATCACTGCCGCTTTATCGATCATTCCCCTGTCAATTTGGTTAAGTACGTCTGTGGAAAGAGTTGCCGTAGTCACCGGGCCAACTTTGGGAGGATTAGTTAATGCTATCTTCGGCAATACTACCACTTTAGTTATTGCCTTAATTGCCCTAAAAAAAGGCTTGGTGGACATCGTACAAGCCAGTATTACTGGTAGTATTCTCAGCGACTTATTATTATTTATGGGCATGGGAATGCTCACGGGAGGAATTCGCTACAAAGAGCAAGAATTTAAACCGATTTTAGCGCGGGTAAATGGTTCTTCCATGACTTTAGCAGTAATAGCGATCGCTTTACCAACTTTGGTAATATATACTTCTAACGTGGTGGAAGTTGCCGATATTCTCAGTCTTTCCCTAGTCACTGCCACGGTTTTATTAATAGTTTACGGGTTAACTTTATTATTTTCCCTCAAAACCCATAGTTATCTCTACGAAGTGGGATTAAGTAATGAAAATACCCCTGACAATCAGGTTAGTGAGGAAGAAAAAGCTCAAGTCTGGATTTGGTTACTTGTGCTGCTTACTTCCACCGTAGCTGTAGCTTATGAGTCGGATTTATTTGTTGATGTAGTGGAATCGGTTATGGAAGGATTTAATCTCACTCCTCTCTTTATCGGGGTGATTTTCATCCCTTTAATTAGCGATGTTTCTGGAATAGTTACCGTCACTCAATTAGCCCTAAAAAATCAGATGGATTTAACGGTTTCCGTGGCTATGGGTGATAGTTTATTGGTGGCTTTATTCGTAGCCCCTTTATTAGTTTTTATCGGTCAATTTTGGCAGCAACCGATGGATTTAAATTTTAATCCCTTTAACGTGGTGGCTTTGATTGTCGCAGTGGTTGTCACTAATTTAATCAGCTTTACTGGTCGTTCCAATTGGTTAGATGGAACCCTATTACTAGCCACCTATTTAATCTTGGCAGTGGCTTTTTATTACCATCCCGCCTAGCAAAAAAAGAGATTTGGGTATTTTCTGAGATTTCTGTCTTAGAATGGATCGGTATCACCTTACCGCCGCAGGATTGCTGATGATGAAAAGAGGGTTTTGGTTTGTCGTCGGGTTAGTAGTAACGATAATTCTGCTTCCTTCCCTAGTTCTTTCTAATTCCATCGGTGAACAGGGAATTTATGCCGATCGCCTGCGGGCGGAACCCTATAATTTATTAGGACGAAAAATTGCCATCGGTCAAGTGGAAATCGGCCGACCGGCTCAGTTCGGTTATGATAAAGTGGCAGCTTGGCAACCTCCCTATAAATTAGCCGGTGTTTTTTTTCGCGATCAAATTGCCAAACCCAACACCTATCTCGATAATCACGCCGCTATGGTGGCAACGGTGATGGTCAGTGATGATAAAAAAATCCCCGGAGTTGCCCCAAAAGCGAGATTATATTCGGGTGCGGTGGGTTCTTTGCGACGCGGCGGACAACCGGAAGAATGTCTTGCTAGTCAAAATATTGCCCGACAAAATAGCGGTGATGTGCGCGCGATTAACTTTAGTTTTGGGGAATCTTTGCAAAGAGATCAAAGACAGGAAGCAAAATTAGATGGTCAAGCTTTATTAACTCAATGTGTTGATTGGTCATCGCGAGTTGATGATGTTCTTTATGTAATTGCTGGCAATCAAGGTAAGGGAGGAATTCCCATTCCCACCGATCATTTTAACGGCATTACCACCGCTTATACAGCCAAAAGAGAAGGAAAATTTACTAAAGTTGATTTTGCTAATATTAGTGCTTTGCCGGTGGGTATTGGCCGCAGTTTAATTAAACGGGAAATTAATGATGGTTCGCGACGGTCAATTAATTTAGTTGCCCCTGGCAATAAAATAGAGCTTTATGACCTCAAAGGTAAATTAAATACTGTTAGTGGCACCAGTTTCGCCGCTCCTCATATTACGGCATCGGTGGCACTTTTACAAGAATACGGCGATCAACAAATTAACCAAAAAAATCCCCATTGGAGTCTCGATTCTCGTCATCATCAAGTGATGAAAGCAGTCATGCTTAATGCTGCCGATAAAATTAAAGATACGGGTGATGGCTTACGGTTAGGTATGAGACGGACGGTCTTAACTAAAGACCAAAAAACTTGGTTAGAGTCCGATGCTTATAAAGACCCGAAAATTCCTTTAGATATGCAGATGGGTACGGGACATCTTAACACTTTTCGCACCTACACACAGTTTAGTAATGGTCAATGGTCAGCCACAGAATCTATTGCTGCTATTGGTTGGGATTACGGTACAGTTACCGCTAATGATTATCAAGATTATGCCCTAGAGAAGCCATTAAAAGCTAATAGTTTTGTCTCGATAACTTTAGCATGGGATCGTTTGGTAGAATTAATCGATACTAATCGCAATAATCTCTATGATATCGATGAAAGTTTCCGAGATCGCGGACTGAATAATTTAGATGTTTATCTTTTACCTGCCCAAGAGGATAATAATACTAAATACACCTGTGCTTCCCTGAGTGATAGTGATAGTTTAGAGCATATTTTTTGTCCTATTCCTACCTCTGGAAAGTATAAAATTCGGGTTCAATATCGTCAGCAAGTTAACGAGAAAGAACAGGCTTTTGCTCTCGCTTGGTGGACAGTACCCGAATAATAGAAATGATAGTAAATCCTGTTTAAAAAGTATAGGAGAGTGGGGAGAAAAGAGCGGGTTTTTAAAGCCAGATTCTCTACCCCATGGCAACCCCTACAGGACTTTGATTTTTCTTTGGCACAGCTTCCAGCGGTTATTGAGAGGTTCTCCCGAATAATAGTCCCAATAAGCTTTTTATTATCCAGAGTAATGCGGCTCTTCGTTACCCTTTATGCTAAATCAACAGACAAGATGCCAAGACAACATACTTCTAACCCAAAAATTCCGAAAGTTTCTAAAGCCATAGGCTCTCCGTTTTATTAGTTTAAGTT
>NZ_SFBY01000006.1:0-15954 GCF_007095505.1 Microcystis sp. M_QC_C_20170808_M3Col | reverse complement strand
AGAGCTTTTACCTATAGGAGCATTCCCCTATAGAACCCCATAACTCTAGTTTTCAAGGTGCGTTCATCGGTTGATGACTGGGTTTTTTAAGCGGTTGCTTACCCGGCCCCCTATTCTTATTAATATCATACATCATATCAAGTCGCCCTAAAAGGGCGAGGCTTTAAACCCAATTTTTCGGTAAATCGGACTGAGTGAGCGATCGCTCCTTAGGAGATTGGATATATTGTTTTAAAACCTCATTAATTAGGGTTTGATAGCCCATTCCTGCGGTTTCAGCCTGTTCTCGAAAATAAGCTAGAATCTCATCATCTAGATAAATGGTAATGCGTGTTTTTCCCTTAGAGGAAATGAGCGCCCCTCGTTTTCCTTTAGAAAAATCATATTCCTTTCTCATAAGTTTTTCTCTCTTGTTTTGTAGCACGACGAGCAGAAATCAAGCGAATGACTTCACCCCGCAAAGTATAAATAACCACTAATAGTGATCCCATGTTTCCCATCCCCACTGCAATAAAACGTTCTTCTGTCACACAATCGGGATCAAGATCATGAATAGCGAGGGGATCAAAAAACACCATTTCAGCTTCTGCAAAGTAAACACCGTGCTTTTGCCAGTTGGTTTTTGCTTTTCTGGGATCATATTCAAATGTCATACATACATTATATGTATCTTAGAAGGTTGAGTCAAGCTCAAAACCCCTTCAGAGGGTTGTGGTAATGGCTATTAACCTCAAAGAAGCGATCGCTCCGATCAAATATAATCTAGGTAGAAAATTGCCTAAAAATCGCTATGCTCAACGGGTACAAAATTATTGATGCTGATTCCCACGTCATTCCAGCTTATGAACCCTGTTGGACATCGTCCCTATTGGTTATGGAAGCTTGACGAAGAGTACAAAAATTTATAATAGTATATAAAGAATCAGATAAAATTAAACTTAGTCCGAGTATTTTCACTGTCAATTTCAGATTATTAAGACATTATGACTGAAAAACCCCAGAATTATAGTTCTAACTTACCTGCTGGTTGTCCCTTGATCCCAGAATCAATCATGACTGCCAACAGATGTGAACACACGGATCTTAACTTAGAGATTATTGAAGGCAAGCTACCAGAAGACTTAAAGGGTCATTTCTTTCTAGTCGCACCGGTAGGAACCGTGGATTCTGGGGGTCTTCCTTTTCCTGATGGAGACTCATTTTTGAATGGCGACGGTATGATTTACCGACTCGATTTTGATCGCCCCGGTGAAGCGAGAATTAAAACAAGGTTGGTTAAACCCGCAGACTATTATGCAGATAAAGCAACCCAACTAGGAAGCCCCTACGAAAAATATGGATTTCGCAATCATGGAATTGTCCGCTTTTCTTATGCGCTTGGCTTTCGTAATGAGCTAAATACTGCCTTTTTACCCATGCCATCAATGGATGAATCCCTAGACCGTTTGCTGGTGACTTATGATGTAAGCCGTCCCTATGAATTAGATACAGAAACCCTTGAAGTTGTTACACCTGTTGGCTCTAATCAAGAATGGCAAGCGGAGATTAACAAACCTAAATTTCCCTTCAAGCCGATTCTGAGTACCGCCCATCCTGCTTTTGATGCTGATACAGGTGAGATGTTTACTGTAAATTATGGTAGATCTATTATCAATTTTATGGAAACACTTCCTGCTATATTAGCCTTAGAGGGACTACCAGAGGAAGTTTACCAGTTAGTTGCCACAATAATTGGTTTTTTTGATGCCGGGATCATTCGAGATATTCTGCAGTTTAGTATTCAATTAGTACAAAATATTATACAGCAAAATATAGATATATTGGCAAGATTAATTGGGGAAAATATTAACGATTTTGTCTATTTAATTCGCTGGGATGGAACAGGTTATTTGGAACGCTGGAAATTACTACTTCCCGATGGCTCACCCGTGAGAATTAAACAAACTATACATCAAATTGGTGTCACTAAAGACTATGTGATTTTAATGGATACATCTTTCATTACTGGGATAGAGCAGGTACTCAATAATCCATGGCCAAAGAATAAGAAAATCGAAGAAACTCTCAGAGAATTACTTGAATCTCCCAATCTGCCTAATTCCTCTGTTTATCTTGTTTCCCGTTGGGATTTGAAAGCAGGACAACACCCTGCTTATTCTGACAAAGAAGTGACTGTCATCGCTAAAAAACTCGTGATTCCTTTACCAGCCGCTCACTTTTTGGTTGATTACGAAAATCCTGATGGAAAGATTACGCTTCATGTTGCTCACATTGCTTCTTGGGATGTGGCTGAGTGGATTCGTAAATACGATTTATCGGCTTACCCACCCTATCATCCGATCGCCAAGCGGGTTTATTCTATGGAACCCAATGAGATGGATATTAGCCGTTTGGGACGCTATGTAATTGATGGAAACCGAGGAGAAGTCATTCAATCAAATGTTATCTACTCATCTCCCTATACTTGGGGAACAGGTTTATACACTTACCGAGATCGGTTATCATCAGGAAGGCAACCCAAACGACTTGATAATATTTACTGGATTTCCTTTGGACTTTGGCAGGAAACGATGACAAAGTTTCTCTATGATTTATATAAAGATGCTCCCTACCGAGCAGTGGCTTTGGAGGATTTACTGGATTTAGCGAAACAAGGCGTTCCATCTTCCCTGTTTCGATTACATACCCTAGATGATTCCCTGAAGATTGCCGATTCTTATCAGTTTCCTAGGGGATATATTGGTAGTTCTCCTCAGTTCATTCCTCGCCATGGCAGCGAAGATAATTCTCAAGGTTACATCATTTGTACAGTTTTTACGCCCCAGAATAATGAATTTTGGATTTTTGATGGGGGGAATCTCGCCCATGGTCCTTTGACTAAACTAGGGCATCAGGATCTTAATTTTGGTTATAGTTTGCACACGGCTTGGCTTCCTAAAATTGGTCGCCGTCAAGGGAGTTACAATGTCCCTGTCAAATCGGATTTTCAGCAGTTAGTAAACGACAGTTCCCCCGATATTCAAAAACTTTTTGAATATGAAATATATCCCTACTTTTCATCAGATAATGGACATTTAGGGTAGGAGATAAAGATTCGATGATCGCTATTCCTAACTATGAGATTAATCACAAGATTTACGAAGGGGTTAAAAGCGTCGTTTATCGTGGCAAATCTTGTCAGGAAGAACAACCCGTAATCATCAAAGTTCTCAAGGCTGAATATCCCTCCATAGAAGAGATTGTTTGTTGGAAACAGGGGCATAAAATTATTCACAATTTAAACTATGACGGGGTAGTTAAATCCTATGGTTTGGTTAAATATTGTCATAGTTTTGCCCTAATTCTCGAAGATTTTGGTGGTCAATCTTTAGCTGAATTTTTAACAACCCAACAACTCTCTATTACTCAGTTTTTAAGGATTGCTATTTCTTTAGCAGACATTTTAATTCAGATTCACCAAGTTCCGATTATTCATAAAGACATTAAACCCAGTAATATCCTCATCAACCGAGAAACAAAACAGGTTAAACTGACTGATTTTGGCATGGCTTCCAACCTAACATTTGAGCAGCAAACTATTACCAATCCTCGCTTTTTACAAGGAACACTGGCTTATATGTCCCCAGAACAAACGGGACGAATGAATCGCAGGATTGACCATCGCAGTGATTTTTATTCTTTGGGAGTGACCTTTTATGAAATGCTCACAGGAATGTTGCCCTTTAGGTCTCAGGATTTGATGGAGTTAGTTCATTGTCATATTGCAAAACAACCTCCTCCTTTAGAACAATTCTCAGTTCCGCCGATGATTTCTAACATTGTTAGAAAACTAATGGCAAAAAATGCAGAAGAGCGTTATCAAAGTGCTGCTGGACTCAAATTTGATTTGGAAACTTGTTTATGTCAACTAGAAAAGCAGAGCCGGCTTAAGATTTTTGCTTTGGGAAAACGGGATTATCCCAATCAATTGCTGATTCCTCAAAAACTCTATGGAAGAAGTCAAGAAATAGTCAGATTACTAGAAGCATTCAAACGAGTAGCACACCCAAAAGTAACAGGAGTAGAAAAAGTTGAATCTGCCATCGAAATAATGTTAGTCTCTGGTTATTCAGGAATTGGTAAGACATCCATTGTTAATGAAGTTCAAAAAGCAATTGTTGAAGCAAGAGGATATTTTATTAGGGGAAAATTTGAGCAGTTAAAACGCAATATTCCTTATCTGGCTCTGATTCAAGCATTGCAAGAATTGATTCGCCAGTTATTAACCGAAAATCAGGAGGAAATTGAAGGTTGGAAAGACCATATTATCAGGGCTATTACGCCAAATGCTCAAATTATTATCGATGTCATTCCTGAAGTTGAATTAATCATTGGTAAACAGCCAGAAGTTCCTCAATTAAACTCTCTAGAAGCTGAAAATCGTTTTAATGAAGTTTTTAAAGAGTTCATCAAGGTTTTTTGTACTCCTAATCATCCTTTGGTAATTTTTCTTGATGATTTACAATGGATAGATTCGGCATCCCTAAAATTATTGCAACTTATAGTGACCGATAAAAGAAGCAAATATTTGTTTTTTATTGGTGCTTATCGAGATAACGAGGTTAGTTCAACTCATCCCTTAACCTTGATGCTAGAGAAACTAAAAACTACCCATTTACTGATCAATCATCTTGAAATTCAACCCTTATCTTATGACAGTGTTCGACAATTAATTGAGGAAACTTTTAACGGTAAGGTTAATAGGGATGAGCTTAAAGATTTAGCCGAATTAATTTTTTATAAAACCCAAGGCAATCCTTTCTTTATCTCTCAGTTTCTTAAAACTTTATACAGTGAAAACTTAATAACCTATCAAGTCAATATAGATCGTTGGATTTGGTCTAGTGAGGCTATACAATCTGTCGGTATTACTGATTATAATGTTGTGGAATTAATTGCCAGAAATATTAGTAAACTTCCTGAAAAAACGCAACAACTACTCAAATTAGCTGCTTGTATTGGTAACTCTTTTAGTTTAGATTTATTGGCATTTGTTCAACAAAAATCTATCTCTGTTACAGCGAAAGAATTAGGGATAGCTCTTCAACAAGGATTTATTTTGCCTCAGTCAGAAGACTATAAACTTCCTTTACTGTTTGATCAGATAGAATCCCAAAAGTTAAATTTAGAAAATGTAGAGATTAAATACAAATTTTTACACGATAGAGTACAGCAAGCAGCCTATTCACTTATTCCCGAATCAGAACGAAAAGCAACTCACTTGCAAATTGGTCAATTTCTTCTCAAAAAGACAACTCCTCAAGCTCAAGAAAACAAATTATTTGACATAGTTAATCAACTCAATTTTGGGATTAATTTATTAAAAGATACCTCAGATAAAGAACAGTCATGTCAATTAAATTTAAGGGCGGGAAAGAAAGCTAAATCGGCTAATGCTTACCAAGCTTCAGTCAATTATTTACATTTTGCTTGTCAGCTTTTATTATTAGATAGTTGGCAAAATCAATATGAACTTACATTTAATATTTATCTTGAATTAGCAGAAGCTCACTATCTGAATACTAATCTAGAAATGGCTGATAATCTGTGTGATTTTGCTTTACTGCACGTCCGAAGTCCTTTAGAACAAGTTAAATTTTACGAAATAAAGATTAAAATAAACTTGGCTAAGGGCGCAATAGACCTAGCTTTAAATAACGGACACAAAGCTTTAGAAATTTTAGGCATATCTTTAGTGGAATCACCACCACAAGCGTTAAACATTGAGGAATTAGCGAGATTAGGAGTGATGAAAGAACCTAATAAGTTGATGGCAATGAAGATTTTTAGTCTTATTTTCGGTCCTGCTTGTTTTGCTGAAAGTCCTATAGTATTACCAATTCTCTATACTGAGATTACCCTATCCCAGCAGTATGGCAATTCACCCTCAGGGATTTACGCTTATATTAATTACGGCTCGCTTATTGCTTGGCTCATGTTAGATATTGATTTAGCTTATCAACTGGGACAATTATCTTTACGGGTTTTAGAGAAATTAAATGCCAAGGATTTTTGGTCGAAAGCTTATGTCTCAATTTCCATTAATATAACCTATAAAAAACATCATATTAAACAAACGCTTGAACCCCTTAAGAAATCTATGCAAAAGGCTCTAGAAGTTGGCGATCTTGAATTTGCTTGCCATGCAGCCAATTTCTACTGTAATCATTTATTATTTGTAGGTAATAACTTAGAATTCGTTCACAATCAGCAAAAACAATATATTGATTTTATTGCTCAATATCAGCAAGAACATCCCTTAAATTTAATAAAAATATGCGCCCAATTTGTAGAAATTTTATTAAATGAATCAAGTTTAAAAAGCTTGAATGGTAGTATTTTAGATGAAAAAAAAGCTTTAATAGAGTTACTCAAAGTTAAGAATCGAATTTCTATTTTTTCTATTTATTTTTATAAAGCTTGGCTTGGTTACTTATTTAAAGATTATCCTCAAGCAATAGAAAACAGCAAGATCGCCCTTGAATATTCAGGTTTTCTTAAATCTGAAATTATTTTTACAGAACATAATTTTTATTATTCTTTGGCATTACTAGCTCAATATCCATCCCTTGGTCAAAAAAATCAAAAACAATATCTTAAGCAAGTCCAAGAAAATCAGAAATTGATGAAATGTTGGCAGGATCATGCCCCGATGAATTTTCAGCATAAATACGATTTAATACAGGCAGAAATAGCTCGTGTTTTGAGAAAACCTTTGACAGCAATGAAATATTATGATAGTGCTATAGCAGGAGCTAGAAAACAAGAATATATCCAACATGAAGCCTTCGCTTACGAACGTGCCTCTGAATTTTATTTTACTTTAGGTAGAGAAGAAATCGGTAAACTATATCTCAGAAATGCTTATCATTGTTATACGCGTTGGGGTGCAAAGGCCAAAGTTAAACAATTAGAAGAAGAATACCCTAAATATTTATTAGGCATCAGCAATCAAAACAAATCTAAAGGACTGAGTACCACCATTTCAACTACTGGAAATGATGGAGCAGTTCTTGATTTAAGCACTATTCTTAAAGCCTCGCAAGCGATTTCTGGAGAAATTAAGCTAGAAAATCTTCTGCAAAATTTAATGAAAATTGTCATTGAAAATGCAGGAGCGCAAAAAGGTTATCTTATTTTAGAAAAGGAAGAAAATTGGGTTATTGAAGCTCAAGGCACAATTGATCAAGAAACTATTAATATCTTACAGTCAATTCCCATAGAATCTATCGACCATGATAACTCAATTCCTCTTTTACCCACTAAAATTATTTATTATGTGGCTCGCACAAAAGAAACTATCGTTGTAAACGATGCCACTTCATCAGGTCAATTTACAACTGATCCTTACATTGTTGCAAAACAAACTAAATCCATTCTTTGTACCCCTTTACTCAATCAAGGTCAAATAAAAGGAATTGTTTATTTAGAAAATAATCTAACCACAGGTGCATTTACTGATGAAAGAGTAGAACTATTAAATATTCTAGCGGCTCAAGCTGCTATCTCTATTGATAACTCCAGACTCTATCAAACCTTAGAACAAAGAGTAGAAGAAAGGACAAAAGAACTCACAAACACTTTAGAGGTACTGAAAGCAACTCAAGCAGAACTTATCTTTGAAAATGACCTGCTTAAAAGTGCTGAACAACCTAGTAATTTTGTCTATCAAGTGGGGGGAAGTTTACCGATGGATGCACCGAATTATGTGGTTCGACAAGCCGATCGCAATCTTTATAAAGCTCTCAAACAAGGTCTATTTTGCTATGTTTTAAATGCACGTCAAATGGGAAAATCTAGCTTAATGGTACGGATGATGAGCCAATTACAAAAGGAGGGAATTAAATGTGCAGTCATTGACTTAACTCGCCTAGGAACAGACAATATTACCCCCGAACAATGGTATAAAGGATTAGCCGTTGATCTGCTCCGCAGTTTTGGATTAATCAAACAATTGAAAACTTTTAAAGCTTGGTGGAGTGAACAATTAGACCTGCCTCCTGTACAACGATTAGGACAATTTATAGAAAATTTTCTTCTAGTTAATGACGATTTTAATCATCGGCAATCTAGACAATCGACTGTTATATTTATTGATGAAATTGATAGCATTTTAGGGTTAAAATTTGATGTCTCTGACTTTTTTGCTTTAATTCGTTCTTTTTATAACCAGAGAGCGATTCGACCTCAATTTCAAGAGCTAACTTTTGCCTTTTTTGGTGCTACCACACCTTCCGCTTTAATTACTGACCCCCAGAAAACACCTTTTAATATTGGTAACGCTATTGAATTAGCAAGTTTTAAGGAACACGAAGCTCAACCTTTATTATATGGGTTAACTGAAAAAGTCAGTAATCTTCAGACAATGCTCAAACAAGTCTTAAGCTGGACGGGAGGGCAACCTTTCTTAACTCAAAAACTCTGTCAACTGATGCGGGATAGTGAGCAGCCAATCCCCTCTAATCAAGAAGAACAATGGTTAGCTCAGTTAGTAGCAGAAAAAATTATTCAAGATTGGGAGATGCAGGATCAACCTGAACATTTAAAAACCATTCAAGATCGCCTTCTTCAAAGTCCAAACCGACCCCAATTATTAACCTTGTATCGACAAATCCTGCATCAAGAAGCAATACAGATTGATAACAATCCCTATTTACCTGAGTTATTTTTATCTGGATTAGTGGTAAAACGCCATGGTAAAATGGACGTTCATAATCGGATTTATCAGACGATATTTAATACTGATTGGCTTGAGCGATCGCTGTCTTAAACTGAACCAGTATATTGACTTCTAAAGTATTTTTGATACAACTGACAACTGACAATTGCTTGATTTTCCCTGAGTTTAATTAAACCCATACTATTAAGTTTATAAGCAATAATTGGATCGACTATCATTGGTTGATTCCCTTGACAAATCTGTTGAAAAACATCGGCAAGTTCGGGTTGTTTTTGTAAAGTTACCCAGTGCAGCTGTAAATGAGAGGAATAAATTCCCGTTGATGTAATTGCTGATTTGATTAAATCTGGCATCGTGATTTGCTCTTGGCTAAGATGATAAATCGCTAAATGAATCAAGGCAGGATGTCCCCCTACTAAGTCGATCAATTGTTGAATTTCGTTGGTTGCTAATTCATTTAATTGATATTTTTTTGCCAATTCTGCCACTTGTTCTTGATCAAAACCCTGTAACTCTATGGGTAATCCCACATTAAAAGGAGACTGTTCTAATCGCAGAGAAACATAAGATTCTGTGGATTGAACAATAATTAAACGTAATTTCTGCCACAGGGGAGATCGCTTAGATTCTTCATAACAAGCTCTGATTAAAGGTAAAAAATCTTCCGCTACTTTCGGATGTTCAAAGACTCGATGCACTCCATCTAAAGCCAATACCACTGGCTGTTTTATTTCTCGTAAAATATACTCTTCAAAATAAATTGTCCAACTCATTTTAATTCCTATATCTTCATCCCAATAATCATCTAATTTGGCTTCTAAATTCAACTGCCGAGCGCAATTACGGCAAATCCAGCGTAAGAACTTGTTAAAATTTGCTATAATGTCTTGGTCTGCTTGTTGTAAATCTAACCTAACAACTCGATAACCGAATTGTTGTTGACAAGCCTCTAAAATTGTTAATAATAAAGACGTTTTTCCCCATTTTTTGGGCGCTTTAATGCGTACTAACGCCCCAGATTGACCGATTTCTTCGATAATTTTTGCTTCAAGTTTTGTTCGTTTTAGATAATAATAAGAATTATAGGGAACAGGAGCATCGGGGTATTCTGGACGCTCATTCTGGGGATATTCATTACCGCAATACTGAAGCGATGTGGAGTTGGTAAAATGAGATTGTAGTCTAGATAAAAAATTTTTCTTATTGATCGGAGAACCGATCAGTTGCGAGAGTCTATCATAGAGTGCTGGGGCAACTACATTGGCAAGATAGCTGCTACTATAACCATTTTCTTGGGCAATTTCTTGATAGGTTTTTTTCTGCCAAAGTCCTCGCAACAATAATTGTTCTGTGTCATTGAGACAGCAATTCTCAAGCTTGAGCAGTTGCCGATTAAGAATCTCTTGGATTTCCTCGAATTTCATTATTTTTGTCTAAGGTAAGAAGATTTGAGGGAATAGATTATTTGATTTTCCAGTTCTGTTGCAGCCAGAAATGTTGAATCTTGACATAACAGCACCGATTCAAACTAGAATTGGTATATTTGACAAACAAGCTGACGAGAACTGGCAACTGACAAAATTGTGCGATGGCAACCCTGAGAGGGATTAAATTCCCCTCTTGCTAGGAAATTATAGCATTTCTTGTCAAGGTCAATTACACGGCAGCAATTATCTCTTGATGATTTCTATCAAAACCCCTGAGTCTTCAGCGTCTAACTCCTCGATAATCCTATTAAGAATTAATTCGGAAAAATCCTCACAGGATTTGACTAGACAGGGTTTTAGCAATCAGATGTACTGCATTTAAACTGCCTATTGAGAATTTTAGTACAGTGGCTGCTCCCAATCTTGCCAACAACGGTGAACAGTTACTGTTCATCCCTCAATACACTTGCTCCCAGAGCTTCTAGGGTTTCTTGCAGCATTTCAGCGCGAGAGAAATTACCCTGATCTTTCAATAATTGTAGGCCTTTTTGCCAAATCTCGATCGCCTCATTATAACTACCGAAAACTATATAAGCAACCCCTAAATTTTGGTAAATAGTGGGATTATCGGGGTTTAACTTGAGAGCTTTTTTATAAGCTTTAATCGATTCTGGTAGCCGGTGCAGTTGTTTGAGAACCAGTCCTAAATTATAGTAACCATCGGCATAGCTAGGATCAATTTCTACGGTTTTCTCAAAGATAGATAAGGCCGATTCGTATTTTTCTGCTTCGTATAATAACCCACCTAAATTATTATAAGCACCCAGTTTTAATTGAGCTAAAATTGGCTGCTTAATCGCTTTAACAAAATGATCGCCTGATTGCTTAAATTCCTCCACTGAATAATAATAATTAGCGAGATGATAATATAACTCGTATAAAATATGAGGATTAGAGCCATGGCATTTTAAACCATGTTTAAGCAGCTTAAAACCCTCTTTATCCCTGCCAATCTTCAGATATAACCCTCCCAATTTACTACACACATAGGGATCGTGGGGATGTTGCTGATAAAAACCCTCCATCGCTTTTCTTGCCCGTTCAAACTTATCTAAGCTGGCTATTTTATCGACGGTGTAACCGTAGTGAAAGATAGCAATTTCTGGCAGTTCAACTATTTTCCAACCAGGTTCTTTTTTTAATAAAATGGCTACATTATCATCAATAATTGAGTGATAGGGTCGGGTAAAAGTGACCTGAGGATGTCGGCGAAATAGCCGCGAAATTAGAGAATAAGGTGATTGTACGGCTCCGATTTCATGGCGGATTAAATTAATCACTAAATTTTCCTCTTTTTCCATTGCCCGACGCATTTTCGTTACGATAGCGGGATTTAATTCCTCATCAGCATCAAGGACTAAAATCCAATCGCCAGTAACATATTTTAAAGCCTCATTTCTGGCATCGGAAAAATTACCCCGCCAATCGTAGCTAGGAACTATGGCACCGTAACTTTGAGCAATAGCAATCGTATCATCGGTCGAACCCGTATCCATAACGATCATCTCATCCACCACCCCTTTAACGCTATCCAAACAGCGCCGGAGATTTTCGGCTTCATTTTTGACAATCATGCAGAGACTAAGTTTAGGCATAACTTTACTCACTCTAGCGGTCAATCTTGAGCGATAGCGGCCAATCAATAACCCACTGATTACCGCTCACCGATTATCGATCATCCTCTGAGTCTACCTTAAACCGTTCTACCGAAGAAAGCAGCTCCCGGGAGATACTCACCAGTTTTTGCAGAGAACCGGCCACCCGTTGGGATTCTTGGGAAGTTTCCTGAGCGGTTAACTCCACCGACTGCATAACTTGGGCGACATTGAGGGAATTTTCCCGTTGTTTGACCGTATCGGCGGTAATCGATCGCACCAGCGTATCGATGCGGTTAGAAACTTGGATAATATCTTCTAGGGACTTCTTCGCCTGTTCCGAGCGCTCGGTGACATCGATCACCTGTTGAATCCCTTCCTCCATCGCCGTCATTACCGAACCCGTTTCCGATTGGATATGTAAAACGATCTGTTCAATTTCCTTAAGAGATTTAGCGGCTCTATCGGCCAACTGACGCACCTCATCGGCCACAACCGCAAAACCGCGGCCCGCCTCTCCTGCTCGCGCCGCTTGAATCGAGGCATTAAGAGCCAATAAATTGGTCCGCGAGGCAATCTGAGAGACTACCGCGACAATTTTCGAGATTTCCTGGGAAGCTTCCGCCAAACGCTTGACTTTTCGCGCCGTTTCTGATACGGTCTCGCGGATTTGCAGAATTCCCGCTACGGTTCTTTCCACGGAATCGCCCCCCTTCAGGGCGGTAATCGAGGAAGTGCGGGCGACTTCTTCGGCTTCTCTGGCGTTTTCTGCCACCCGTTGAATTGAGTCGGTCATCATCTGTACCGAATTAAGGGTGACGGCCAATTCCTCCGCCATCCGCAGGGCATCGCTAGACTGATTGCGGGCGAAAGATTCACTATTGGTACTGCCTTGATTCACCTGTTTTGCCGCTTTTTTCACCTGTCGGACAATTTCGCGCAGGTTTTGGATAGTCAAATTAAAAGCATCGGCCACCGCCCCTAAAACATCGGCGCTTACCTCCGCTTCCACGGTCAGATCTCCCCGAGCCGCTCCTTCCACATCATCGAGAAGTCGAATTACTTGCCGTTGTAAGTCTTCCCGTTCCCGTTCCGTTTCGGCGGCGCGGCGTTGGGCTTCCGTGGTGGTAACTACCACCACCCGAGCCATCTGATTGAAACGATTGGCCAGTTGACCGAATTCATCTTCCGAGTAGATCGTCGCTTTAGCGTTAAAATTACCTTCCGAGAGATGATCGAATTGGCTTTGCAGATCGTTGAGACTGCGCTTAATCTGACTAATTAGCAACTGTAGGCCTAGCCAAGTCAGGGCCAGGGTTCCCAGTCCGGTTAATAACATCATGGTTAGTACCGGTTGACTGAAGGGGGAAAGACTGGCTGAGGCTGGCGGTTTTGGGGCCGGTTTGGGGGCAACCTTTTCGGTTTTTGCCCGGCTATTCGGGGCTGGTTTGGCAGCCAAGAGCGTAGAAAGCCAAGAGGTGGTACTAACGGCAAAAATTATGATCACAGGGGTAATCCCCGCTAAAGCCGCTAGGATTAGTTGTTTTTTGCCTAAAGAAGCGTTGACAAAAAAGCCTAATTTGTCCGGAGCGACTTCCACCACTGGCTTGAGCAAGCGATCGGAAGCATGGGTAAGATGACTATCTCTTTTGTCATTGGGGGTTTTTAGACGAGAAGGATTAAAACTAGGCTCTCCCACACCAGAACTGGCATTAAGGCCCGCACTGGGTTCGGGGAGAAAACCACCACTTAAAGCTTCCCCCCCCGAAAGGGTAAATAGCTCCCAGTCCCCCAGTCCTTGAACCGTATCCGTCAGAGCCAGTGGGGAAAAACCGTCTAAATCCTCATCATTGAGTTCTGGTTCCCCAAAATCTCCGGTGTCTTCCTCCTCGTATCTTTTTTGAGTGACTCGGCCAGTTTTTGCCCCTTGTGGGCGGGTCGATTCCGGGTCAATGGCAAAAGCGCTTTCTTCTAGGGTATCCCTATAGGATAACTCCTGATCTCTGCCGGTGAGGGGATTTCCTCCCAGATCAGAGGAAACCATAAAAGTGGCTTCTCCCGTTGACCCTAGCTCACCGTCCCACCCTTCCTCCAGCGAGTCAATCTCCGCCGCTTCTAAAAAGGGGAAAGGGGCTTCCCCCTCCGCCGAATCGCTAGACCACTGGGAACCGTGAGAGCCAGTGCCCGCCAGGTTAGGGGAACTAAAGGCGGTTTCCTCCGATTCCTCAAAATCATCGTCATAGGAATGGACTTTACTTACCGTAGGCTCGCCGGGATCCTCCTCATTGAAAAGACTACTATTCCAATCCAGCTCTTTATTTTGTCCATCGGGGTCAGCCCCTTGCGACTTCCTGGAGCGAGAATGGTTAAAACCTTGACCTAGATCGAAAGCTGCCTCGCTGTAGACAATGCTTTCCGTAGCAGCGATCGTAAAATCTCCCTCCTCGGTTTCAAAACCCAATTGCCGAATCTGATCGAGACCACGCTGGGCATAATCGACTAGATCGGAGCCATTGGGAGAAGTTTTAGCCAATTGCAGCACTGTTTCGTAACGTTCCTCAGCCAATCTGTATTGTTGTAGTCCTAGATGAATGTGACCCTGTAAAAGCATGACATTGGCATCCTCGGGATACTTGCTGGTCATCTCTTTGACAATGACGGCGGCATCCTCAAGGTTGCCCTGGCAATAGGCGGTGTTAGCCTTTCTATAGAGTTTTGCGTATTCTGTCCCTGACGGCATTTGCCCCTCCCCTAGTAAAGTTAAATCAAGTAGTTAGTAGTTTTAAGAAAGAATTGCTATAAATCCTATTCTGCTATTTTTTTGAGGTTTTAAGCCGCCCAACGGGCAGAACGGAGTATGGCCAGATGATCGAGTAGTCTTAAGGTTTTTTTTGATTCTTGGCCCAGAATCCACTCTCCCTGCACATAGGGGGCGATCTGATCGGGAATACTGGCGGCACTACCTAGTTGATCTGGGTCGAGCCATTCCATATCTCCCAAACGTTCCACCGCTAAACCGAGGATCGTTTCCTCTTCTTCAAGCGCAATTATCGGAATTTCGGCTCGATCGGTGTTCAAGCGGCTGCTATCCCCCAAAAATTGCCCGAGATCCGCCACCCAGATCACTTGACCCCGGAGATTGATCGTGCCGAGGAGCAAGGGTGAAGCATTGGGAATGGGGGTAATGCGATCGAGTGGTTGCTGTATTACCTCGCAAATTCCCACGGCACTAAGGGCAAACTCGTCCTGAGAGGGTAGATAAAATCGCAAGTACAGTTCACCGACGGGAGTTTGTAATTCCTGATTGTCGGGGGCGATATTTTGAGCGTTACCAGCAAAAAAATCGGCGTTGTTAAGCATGAGTTTAGTTCTCTTGCAACTAATAATTCGGGCGGCGTTTTTAGCTGTCTTGACCTATGCCATAGCTAGACTGTCCCCAGTGAGGGCGATTTTATCGGCGCAACAGTTGTTTAATGGTATAAATGAACTCAATCGGTTCAAAGGGCTTGACAATGTAGGCATCGGCTCCGATTTTCATGCCCCAATAGCGATCAAAGACTTCCCCTTTCAAGGAACAAATGACCACCGGGACATTTTTGGTTTTTGGATCCGACTTGAGACGACGACACACCTCATAACCATTCATGCGGGGCATGACGATATCGAGGACGACGAGATCCGGATTGGCTCTCTGAATATGTTCGAGGGCTTCCACCCCATCCGTGGCGATCGTGACCTTAATGCCGCTATTGCGGAGTAGATCACAGATCAGTTCCCGTTGCGCTTGGCTGTCTTCTACCAGCAATATTTCCCTCATAACTCCCTACCTAGCTAGGCTGCCAAGAACAACAATGGCAAAATATGCACGATAATAGTCCCCGTTGACCGGATGCTCCGAAATTTCTCTCATTTTTGCCTCCAACGCAATCTGAAATTTATCAGGGGTTTCCCTCTAAACAAGGACTTGATTCACCGCTCAACTAAACTTACTCAAACTTACTTAAAAGTCTGAAAGCTTAGTCATTCGTAGTGGTTCAAGCACGGAGCGGATTAAACGGCAAACCCTTTATTCCCTGGTCAATGACATCAGGAATTACTTTTCTAATGATGTTAAATGCCCCATTGACATCGGCATTTAACAACTGATTTGTTC
>NZ_SFBY01000059.1:0-8935 GCF_007095505.1 Microcystis sp. M_QC_C_20170808_M3Col | reverse complement strand
AGACTTTTTTGACCTCAAAAAGTGCCGACCCTTGGAGTGATTGGGGGGAAAATTCCGGGACTTTTTCCCTGAAAATTAGGTAATTGACCACCTGAAAATGGGTAAAACCCCACACCCCAACCCCCAACCCCCAACCCCCAACCCCCACCGAAAAACTTTTTCAGCAGACCCTAGAAAGTTAGCTATAAACTTAGGCTTGTTAACAACCAATAGATTAAAACACTTCTTCCTTCCTTCCTTCCTTCCTTTCTTCCATATGCCGAGATAAACCCCCAAAACACCTAGTGTGACGGACGAAGCTCTAGCCAAGCTTATAATGTAAAAGACGACTAAATCTTGACAGACATGAAGTATCAAGCTAGAATCTACCTCTAAACAACACTAAGTTCTAAGATGCAAGACTTCGACGAATACTTCCTCGCCCATCTCAATAGCTTACCGCCTTCAATCCCTGATCCAATGCACAAAAGATGCTACAAATATTTCTTATCTACAGAAGCTGGAGTGTTACCTAAGAAAAACAGTCCAGGAGAAAGTATTATTACTTTTAATGCTATAGGGTTAGTGGCAGAAGACGATAGAACACTATGTATGGATACAGAAGATTGGGATAAAAACACAGCAGATCGCAAAAAAATAATTGATGACTTTGTGTTTCAAGGAGATGTAGATAGATGTGTATCCTTTTGGAGTCTTAATCCTGCATTGGACGGGCTTGTTTTCTGCGATTTAGTTTATAGTTCAGCACCTTATTATTTTCCATCGCACTGTAATAGTATTCATCAATTAAGGTCTAGTGTCTCTATTACAGATCATGTAAGAGATGCACAAGTAATGATTGATTCTTTATGCCCTGAACATACAACTGTAGGTAATGCCCTAGTCGCAAGAGAAGTATTTTATTATTTAACTTCTCTTGAAGACATGGACTTAAGATCTATTCCTATACTCTAATTAGCATAGAATAAAGAAAAGAAAAAATTGAAGAATTAATTCCTATAAGGATTGAAATTAGGAAATGTCCAAAGCTCTTTCTTTGCTTGTTCTTGGCGTTTACGGAGATGGTACGCTCTCCATTTTAATTCCTCGTCGATTTCTTCTTGACTAGGTGGCGGTGTAAACTTACGAGGAGCATCGTCACTATTTGACATATCTATCTCTAACTTTCCATCAGCAATCAACTTCTTTATTCTATAGCAAATAATGGGTTATTTAGGACGCTTTCAATTTTCAAACTCTTATCTGAACAGGGTTTCAGCGATGGATTGTCCTAAGCACCTTGGTCTTTGCCATATCACTTAACGAGCTAGTTGAACCGTTTATTTTTTTTCTAGTCATGAGACTCAAAATTCCTAACTTTCAGTTTACCATAGTCAAAGTGTACTTTCTAGGCCGATGACTTTGACTAAAAACCCCGTGATCACAAACCGTCGTTTTTCCCCGCGCAATCTCTTTGAGACTTGCATGGCCCTATTGGTATTATGCAATTATATTCTTGTTATTTTCGATTTAACCTATATTCCCCTGCGAGATTTTTGGTTACAGGGACGCTTGCAAATAACTTTATTAAGATTTAATGAACCAATAAAACTCGGACTTATTTCCTTTCAAGAATTACAAATACCTCCCGATAAACCCCTAGAAATTCCCTTTGTTAAAGGAATCGCTAAGTATGATGTGGTGAAAGGGATTAAACCCTATCGCAGTACCAAGGAATATTTAGATACGGTTAATAAACTTAATCAACTAATTAATCAAAAGCTCTTTAACCCAGAGTTTGATCTGCAAGAATATCGCCAAGAAATCGAGAAAATTTTAGACACTTTGCGCCAAAAAAGTGTCTATATGATTGATAGTAATCCCTTTGCCTTGGCGCAGAAAACTGGGACTTTAGAGAAGATTAAAAATAAAATGCGATTGCGGGTTTTTAAAACGGAAAATGATTCCGCAAAAGCAGCCTTTCAGAAGTTTTGGAGTTGGGATTATCTCAGTCAAAATGGCTGGGAAAAAGAGTTGAAGTTTTTTAATCAAGAAATTCAACCTTTAATAGAAACTAATTATTTTCGTCCCCTGGGAGAAGATGGGAGACCGATAGATAACTTTGAGGCGATCGATTTTTTATTTGGTACCATCTTTTTCTGGGAATTTATGCTGAGAACTTGGTGGATTGCTCGCACTCATAAAGGTCTGCGTTGGCGCGAGGCTATGTTATGGCGATGGTACGATATTTTTCTGTTTATTCCTATCTGGAGATGGTTGCGATTTATTCCTACCGTTATTCGCCTAGATCAAGTTAAAATTATTAACTTAAGACTGATTAAAGAACAGGCAGTTAAAGGCCTAGTTGCGCTAATTTCTAAAGATGTTACTGAGATAATTGTCCTGAGAATCATTAATAAAATTCAGGAATATATTCGACGGGGACAAGTGGAGAAATTTATCGAGAAATCTCTCAATGGCGGATATAATAATCTCAATGATACTAATGAAGTTGTCGAAATTTTTCGGTTATTAGTTAATAGTACCGTTGACAAGGTTTTACCGCAAGTTAAACCAGAAGCGGAAGCTTTAATTAAATACAATATCGAGAAAATTCTCAGTCAAACTCCCGCTTATCAAAGCTTATTGCGATTACCCGGCATGAATGGATTAAAAACTGACTTGAGCAATCGTCTATCTAGTCAATTGTATCAATCTTTTGTTAACATAGCGGAAAAGATTACCCAGGAAGACGAAGTTTTTGAGGGTTTGTTGCAGCAATTAGTCCAGCGTTTCGGGCAATCTCTCGCTGGGGAATTACAATCCCGTCACAGTTTAGAAAGAATCGAGATGTTATTAATTATCTTCCTAGAAGAAGTCAAATTAAACTATGTACAAGAATTCTCGGATGAAGACTTAGAAACTATCCTCGAACAAACTCGCTTACTCAACTCTAAAAGTGCAGAAATTACCCCAGGAGAAAACATGAATCCTCGTCGTATTCCCTAAAAATTAGTGAGCATTGATTAGGTAATACTAAATCCGTTAAGTATAGGCTACTTATAAGTATAGGCACTCATGCAAAAGGGGGAATAAATAATCAGTCTTTAATAACCAGATTTAGTATAATATTGCTTGACATTTTGATCACTTTTGTACTAAGATTTCCGATGAAAAATCCCTTACTCAATTAATCTAATTATCTACTCCCATGTTAACAAAAATTATTCTCGGTTTACTTTGGTTATGCTTCGGATTATACGCTTTTTTACTAGCACCCCCCGATCAACCAGATACAATAAATTTAATTATCAATCTTTCCACGGGCAAATGGCAAGATATCAACCCGTTAATTATCGCTCTTTTTAACCTGATGGGAGTTTGGCCACTTATCTACACTAGCCTTTTAATTATCGATGGTCGTGACCAAAAAATCATCGCTTGGCCTTTTGCTTTTGCCTCCTTTGCCGTGGGTGCTTTCGCTATTTTACCCTATTTAACTCTCCGTCAACCCAACAGCAATTTTACCGGTAAAAAAAATCTTGTCATTAAACTTTTAGACTCACCTTGGTTGGGAGTAATTGCCCTAATTACTGCGGGAATTTTAATCGCTTACGGATTAATTAACGGCAATTGGTCTGATTTTTGGCATCAGTGGCAAACTAGCCGTTTTATTCATGTTATGAGTTTAGATTTCTGTCTTTTAACCCTATTATGTCCAATTTTGCTGCAAGATGATCTAACCCGACGGGGATTAAAAAATCCTTTGCTGTTGCCGGTAATTTCCCTATTGCCTCTAATCGGTCCAGCAATTTATTTAATTATTCGTCCTCGCTTAGGGGAGAATTAGGGGTAAGGTGAAACTCAGCCTAGTTATCAGTTGTTTTTTAACTATTTCTTGACAAGAGAAGTTCATATTTAACAGAAATTATGCTGAGGTTCCCCTAAAATACGAACAAAGAGATTAATGTCCAGATTAGAAGGAGTGTTTAACCTTGTTAGAGAGTCAAAAACCCCCTCGGATTTACTGCTTTCAAGCTGATTATCTTGCCTCCCAACAATTTAACCCCCAAGAGATTCCCGCTTGGTTATCCTTAGAGGTAAACTGGCAGGGTTATAGAATTCACACCCTACCCTGGGTAGCAGACGTAGCTAGGGTATTAGGATTATTAGCGATCGAAGATACCCCCCAGGGGTGGCAGGATTATTTAGAAAGCTTGGGATTAGCCAAAATTAGGTTAATGGACAGCGAGGAGTTTTTTGAGGATAAATCTTTATCGGGATGTTAAAAATGCCCTATAATTGGCAATTTAGTGATGATTCTACCAGTCAATTTATGCCCTATAAACTACTCTTCGTCTGTTTAGGAAATATCTGTCGTTCTCCCGCTGCCGAGAACATCATGAATTATCTGATTGAACAAGAAGGATTAAGCAATAAAATCCTCTGTGATTCTGCGGGGACTGCCGGTTATCATATCGGTTCTCCTCCCGATTCTCGCATGAATACGGCGGCCAAAAAACGCGGTATTCCTCTGCAAGGGACAGCTAGACAATTTACCCGCGAGGATTTCGAGAATTTTGATCTAATCTTAGCCATGGATAAAGCCAATTATCAAGATATTTTATCCCTAGATTTCACAGTAAAATATCAAGAAAAGGTCAAGTTAATGTGTGACTATGCCCGTTATCACCCAGAAAAAGAAGTTCCCGATCCCTACTACGGTGGTCGTGAAGGTTTTGACCGCGTAATCGAGTTACTTTTAGACTCCTGTGGCAGTCTTTTGGAGGACGTAAAAAGCAAAATTTAAGTTTTTTATTTCAGCTAATCGATTAATCTATGTTCGAGGGAAAAACGAACCAATTCGGCGCGATTGTTAGTAGTTGTTTTCCTGAGTAAACTACTAACATATTTCTCGATCGTGCGAGAACTAAGATGCAGTTTTTGCCCAATTTCACTATTAGAAAGTCCCCGGGCTAAATGTTCTAACACTTCCCGCTCGCGATTGGTTAACTTAAAATCGTCCTGTAAAGAAGAAGTTAAAACAGCCGTAGTTTTGGGGCTTTCTTCCGGTTTTAATTTCTGATATTGACGTTCACTTTGCACCATTTGCGATCGCTCTAAAAGATTGCGAATAACTGCTTTTAATTCCTCCATCTCAAAAGGTTTAGGAAGATAGATATCACAACCCACTTGATAACCGCGGATTCTTTCCTCTGTTGACCCTCTTTCGGTTAAAAAAATTACTGGTAATAACCTAAATTCTGGCTGTTGCCGCACCTTAGTCACCAAAGAATAACCGTCTAAACGGGGCATTTTGATATCCGATACCAAAAGATGGGGATGATAGGTATCCAATAAATTCAAAGCTTCCAAACCATTACTCGCCGCTACCACACTATAACCTGCTAATTCTAAATAGTCTTTGACCGCTAAGCGGATACCGGGGTCATCATCGGCAATTAGAATCAAAAGAGGCATAGAAATTAACAGGACAAGGTTTTTTCAGTATTGATAGCCTAGCACCCTCCGCTCGTCACAATTGTCCATCAAGCTACAGAGGCCGTTTTAACTGATATTATACTAGCAGTTACAGTAATCAGTCTTTTCAGTAATCAGTAATCAGTGATCAGATGTGATTTTTCAGCTTTTTTCGCCCCATCTCCGGCGCTCCCTGCTCCCCCGCTCCCTGCTCCCCCACTCCCCCAACCCCTTTTTTACTTTTTACTTTGAAGATCATTTTTTAGTTATAGCGTTTCTCATAAGTATGAAGTATAACTGGATTGGGCATCGTCTCCTGATTCCTGACTCCTGACTTCTGGCTCCTGACTCCCGAAACCGAAAACTTTGTACCTCACTATTAAGATAATTGCCATCACATGACAGATTATTTGGTTTCCCTGACAATTTGGGCGGGTATTTATGCGATTTTTGCCCTCGGTTTAAATCTACAATGGGGATTTACTGGCTTAATTAACTTTGGTCACGTTGCTTTTGCCACTTTAGGGGCTTATGCAACGGTTTTATTAACTTTACAGGGTGTACCGATGATTTTTGCCGCCATTGTCGGGGCGCTCCTAGGGGCATTGTTGGGATTGGCTATCGGTTTTTCCACCCTGAGATTAAGAGCCGATTATCTAGCAATTGTCACCATCGGGGTGTCTGAGTTAATTCGTTTGCTGGTGCTTAACGAGGATTGGTTAACGAAAGGCAGTTTCGGACTACAACGTTATCCCCTACCTTTGGATATAAATGCCAGTTTTCCCGTCAAATTATTAATTATTGCCCTGTTTACCCTGCTTGCTATCTTTGCTCTCTGGCAATTGGGGCGCAATCTGCAACGACAATGGCGCGAAGCTGGGCAAATTAGCGGCAAAAGCTATCAACCGACGCAAAAGAGAGCTTTAATCTTTTGGGGGGCGTTAGGGGCGATAATCCTGCTTTTTCTGTATATAAACGGTGTAATTGCCTTGAATGACTATAATTACAAAGCCGGGCTGATGGTGGTAGTTTTAGTCTTCCTCGCTCTCGTTTATACTGGTTTAGAATTACTTTTGCGATCGCCTTGGGGTCGCATCCTCAAAGCTATCCGGGAAGATGAAGAAATTCCCCGGGCTTTAGGAAAAAATGTCTTTTGGTATAAGTTACAATCTTTGATGTTAGGCGGTGCAATCGCTGGTTTAGCTGGGGCTTTTTTAGCATGGCAATTAACCACTATTTACCCGACTAATTTTGAACCATTATTGACTTTTAACGCTTGGATTATTATTATTCTCGGTGGCTCTGGTAGCAATGCCGGCACCTTACTAGGAGCAGTAATTTTCTGGGCTTACGATTCCCTGACTCGCTTTATTCTACCCCAATTAGATATTTTTAATGATAGCCAATTAGGGGCTTTACGGATTATGATTATCGGTCTGCTGCTCATGGTTTTAATGATCTGGCGACCCCAGGGTATCCTCGGCAAAAAAGAGGAGTTAACTTTGGGAAAATAATTTCAGTTATCAGTTATCAGTTATCAGTTATCAGTTATCAGTTATCAGTTATCAGTTATCAGTTATCAGTTATCAGTTATCAGTTATCAGTTATCAGTTATCAGTTATCAGTGATTAGATTTGAATATTAAGTGAGCAGTATTAAATATCATTTTTCTAAGGACTTAAGCAAAATTAATTACACATTTAAATAACCCTATTGCCTATTGCAAGAGTGCCTATTGCCTGTCTCAACTAAGAAATTTATTTCCCACGACTACTTACTGTCTTTTCACTGATTACTGTTTAATGTTTACTGATAACTGATGTTTATCTGATCAATTATGTTACTTTCTGCCAAAGGATTATCGAAAAGTTTTGGGGGCATTTGCGCCGTCAATAATGCTTATTTGGATGTGCCGCAGGGCAGCATCACTGGGTTAATCGGTCCAAATGGGGCCGGCAAAACCACACTTTTTAACCTTTTATCTAATTTTATTCGCCCAGATAAAGGAGAAGTTTTTCTTGATGGTCAGCCCATTCATCAGCTGCCTCCCTATCAAATTGCCCTGAAAGGATGTGTGAGAACTTTTCAAGTAGCAAGGGTATTATCCCGATTAACGGTGTTAGAAAATATGCTCTTAGCTAGTCCGGGGCAAACGGGAGAAAATTTTCTCAAAGTCTGGTTTCAGGGGGCAAAAATTCGCCAACAGGAACAGGAAAATCGTGCCAAAGCTTTGGACATATTAGATTCGATTGGTCTAGGGGAGAAAGCGCAGGATTATGCGGGAGCTTTATCGGGAGGACAGCGTAAATTATTAGAGATTGGCCGAGCGCTAATGACCGAGCCAAAATTAATTTTATTAGATGAACCGGCCGCCGGAGTTAATCCCACTTTAATCGCTCAAATCAGCGACCATATTATTGAATGGAATCGTCAGGGAATTACCTTTTTAATTATCGAGCATAATATGGATGTGATTATGTCCCTTTGTCACTACGTTTGGGTATTAGCAGAAGGGACAAATTTAGCCGAGGGCATTCCCAGCGAAATCCAAAAAAACGAGCGGGTTTTAAAGGCTTATTTAGGAGACTAAAGCTAATTTTTGCACCTGTTGAACAAAGTTAGCCAGAATTTTTAAGCCATTAGTCGAGGATTTTTCCGGGTGAAACTGCACCGCTACCAAACGATCACGAGCGATCGCTGCCGTCACCGTTTGACTGCCGTGGGTGACGGTGGCGGCAGTTAGATAACTATCAAGGGGATCAACATAATAGGAATGGACAAAATAGACGTGAGGATGCGGGGGTAATCCCTGCCAAAGAGCATGATCCGGCTGGGTGAAGTCTAACTGATTCCAACCCATGTGGGGAATGGTAATGCCAGGTTCCGAGCGAAAACGGCGCACTGTCCCCGGAATAATCCCTAAACCCGCCTCTTGACCTTCCTCTGATGAGTCAAAGAGAATTTGTAAACCGAGACAGATACCGAGAAAGGGTTTACCATTAGCGATCGCAACTTTGAGCGGTTTTTCTAGATGACGGCTGCGAATTTGCCGGACAGCAGGATCAAAAGAACCGACTCCGGGTAAGACAATAGCGTCAGCTTTTTCCAGATCGAGGGGAGAATCGGTAATTTTCGGCACTGCACCCACGGTTTCCAGTCCTTTACAGGCAGAGTGCAGATTTCCCATGTCATAATCGATGACAGCGATTAAGGTCATTGCTATATACTGAGCAAGCGATAACCTTATTTTAGAGCAATCACGCCGCTAAATTAGGTCTTGACCCAAAAGTTGTTGAAAGCTGGTGATGGGATTTGAACCTGCGACTGGCTGCTCACAAATCATACTACAGCAATTCTCATCGAAAATTTTGGGTCTGAAACCCCGTCGTTCTAGGTTGGCTTTACCGTTAAATACTAGCGCATTTACCAAATATATGCTAAAATGTGAGACATGGAAAAAGCCTATTCGTTTCGA
>NZ_SFBY01000058.1:0-7661 GCF_007095505.1 Microcystis sp. M_QC_C_20170808_M3Col | reverse complement strand
TAACGCAGAACTCCGTCAGTATCTTTCGGAACATCGAAATGAAGAAGCTATTTTTAGTGAAGCACTAGAAGTATTATTAAGCCGAAAAAAAGACAGTTTTAAATATCCCGCACCTCAAACGATGTCCTATAAAGAAATAGAAACGATTTTCAAGGAAAAATTAAATCAAATAATTGAGGAATAGAAATCGTGCGTTATGCGATTATTATCGAAAAAATTGATAGGGTTTCGATTCCTGTTACAGGTTGGCGATATAATATTGGTTGGATAAATGAAAGAAGTTCGATTTAGTGAGCATTCTAGAATCAAATTGAATTTGCTATCCGCTCGTGGAATTTTTATCACTCCTGAATTTATCCTCGAAACCGTACAATTTCCTGACAAAATAGAAATCTCTGAAGACAACAAGCGAATCGCACAAAAAAAGTTCAATGATAATTTAGTGATTCGAGTAGTTTATCGAGAATTCAGTGCTTTTTTCTTAATCATCACCCTTTACCCCGGTAGGATATCCCGATATGAAAAAGATACACTATAGCCCAGATGTGGATGCTTTATTAATTGAGTTAAACAATAATCCAATTGCTTACGCAGAGGAGGAAGGGAAAACAATATTACATTATTCCAAGGACGATCAGTTAGTTTTAATCGAGATTCTAGATTTTGGTTGTTCTCTATCGGAAGATGCTAGACAAGAACTTGCAAAATCCATATCTTCTCGTGCATCGATTCAAATATAGTTATCGATTAATATCCATCTCACAACAATTTCAATTATGAAAGGTATTCAGTATATTGTCGATGAAACAGGAGAAAAAACAGCAGTTGTTAATGAGTTTTATCAAAATTTACTCGATCGCTCTCCCGCAAACGAAGACTGGTTAAATCGATCGCCTTTTCGAGAAAAATTAGATCAAGCTCTGGCATGGAATGCTAATCATCCACCGCAGTTATCAGATATAGAATCCCTAGAGAGCAAACTCGAAAATAATGAGTGCTGAAGAAAAGGCTAGAAAACTAAGTAGATTGAGCGATGCAAATTCCATCTAAAGCAATTATTCCAGAGGATAAACTTACTCGTTATCTTCTCGTATTCAGAGACAAAGATGACAAATCAAAATTTTTAGCACAAGCAGGATTTACTCTCGATAATGCGGCCAGTTTGCAAAAAGCGATTATTCAGCTAATTACCGTAGAAGATGCGATCAAAGATGGTAAAAATGAATACGGTATCTTTTATCGAGTTGAAGGAATGCTAGAAGGAGTTAACGGAATCAATTTAGCAGTGGTTACAATATGGATACTGCGATACATTGACGACTGTTTTCAGTTTGTTACTCTCAAGCCCCGAAAGGATAGATAATTATGGATGTTAGATTATACGATCATGTGGTTCTTTGTCTTGATGTTCCCGAAGACAATCTAAAATCGGGAGATGTGGCAGTATTAGTGGATTTAATCCCCCATCCTAGCAATGGCGAAATGGGAGCAATTTTAGAAGTTTTTAACGCTCTCGGTGAGTCAATTTCAGTAGTTACTGTGCCAATTTCGGCGATTAAACCCCTACAAGCAAATGAAATATTTACCGTCCGCTCTTTAGTGAAAGTTGAGTAATTTAAAATCAAAGAGAATGTCCCTATCGCTGCAATTTTAATCACCGATGAATCTCCTGAAAGATAGCAAAAAAATTCGTTTTATTGACCTTTTTTGTGGTTTAGGAGGGTTTCGAGTCGCGATTGCACAAGTTTGTCGCCAACAAAACTTAGCATCTGATTGTGTTTTTTCCTGTGATATAGATAAAGATGCTCAGGCAATTTATCACGCTAATTTTGGCGACCAACCCCAGGGAGATATTACCGAAATCGCTGCCCTAGACATTCCAAATCACGATATTGTAATGGCAGGATTTCCCTGTCAACCTTTTAGTATTTGTGGCAATTTAAAGGGATTTGAAGATACCAGAGGCACGCTATTTTTTGAGATTGCCCGCATTTTAAAAGCCAAACAACCGGCAGCATTTATTCTGGAAAATGTCAAGCAATTACAAGGACATCAACAGGGAAAAACCTTAGAAGTTATTCTCGATACTTTGCAAGATTTAGTATTACTATACCGATTATCGGGTTTTGAATGCGCTTAATTTTGGCCTACCGCAAAAAACGGAATCCATCAGGCCATTGGGTTTGAGCATTATAAATAATATCCGTGAGGATGGTATTTTGGAGATTAGCCAGACGCAAATCGGCGCTGCTTAAATCCGCTTGTTGCAAATTGGTTCCTAACAAACTAGCTTGACGGAGAATTGCACCGCTAAGATTGCATTGGCTAAGATTGGCAGTGCCGAGGTTGGCCACACTAAGGTTAGCTTGACTAAAGTTCGCTTTTGCCGCTTGCACAGACCACAAAATCGCCTTGCTTAAATTGGCACCCCGGAAGTTAACTGATTCTAGATTGGCATAGCTAAAGTCAAATTGACTGAGATTCAGACCAGATAAATCCAAACCTTGTAAATTTTCACCGTTTAAGCCGATCTTTAAGCCAGCATTGATCGCGCTCTCCAGTTGTTGACGGGTGACGCTAGACATTGTGTAGCAAGGAAAAAGTAAAAAAGCCTGTCAAGACGAGCAAGATGCCCGTCTTGACACTAAGTTAAAACTGGATTAGATCGCAGTTAACCAAACAAGGGTACAGTAACCCAATAACGTTTACGATAACCATTGCCAAAGTTAACTTCGATCGCTTTGCGGGCGATCAAAATCGCCTCATCGCCGTCAATATCGTAGCCAATCTCGGTGGAATTGGGTACAGTGGTGAATTCTAGAGGCATTCCACCGCCACCGCGAGCAGACAGGGAAGCCAATTGTCGGCTAAACTCTGCCGCTAGTAACTGCTCATAGTTGCTAGGTTCGGGTGCTAAGACAGGAGCGATATCACCCCGGGGAGGTGGCGCACTGGCAGAGCGTACAGGACGACTACTTAACTGTTCGAGCGAGCGGACTGATGAATGCACATCGGTGACAGTACCATCGTTATCCAGGGCAATTCGCACCGTACCCGCCCCCGGGGTAATCACCGGGACACCATTAATCAACTGTCGGAATTGGACAATCACACCAGTAGTAAACGGTCCGTCCAATTGTCCCGAACCGTTAGCCGTACCGCCGGCTTCGGAAGATAAGATAATTCGATCGAACACCACTGGGACTTCTTGGTCAAGACCGTAACGCCAGACGGCCTCCTGGGCTAAGGTTTGGGCGCTGTCCATAGCCAAGGGGTTGTAATTATAACGGTTAGGAGTTGCCAAACGAACATCAATTGACCCATCACTACCGTAGGCGATGCTTTGTTCCCCCGTCACCAGGCGATAGGAGCCATTTCTGGTACTAGCAACTTCTGAGGGGATTTCCAGGTCAAGACCAAATCGTGCCGCTAGGCTGCGGGCAGCCGGTCGAGTAGCGTCTAGGGGTTGCAAACGACCGACGAGGAGATGCTGGGGTAAGACCAGTTGTGGTTGGCTACTGCGAGCCACATTGTACCATCGCCACCAATACCAAGCATTACTGACCCGTTCGCGAGAAAAATAGCGTTCATTAAAGAGACGATTTTTCGCCTCATCGGCACTGGCACCACAGGCCACCACCGAGGGGGCCTGGTCGTGGGCAATGCGCCAACTAGCATCTAACCAAGCGGTACTTAAAGACTTATTCTTGTTCCATTCTTCCCAGAAAAATTTGCCGTAATTGGGATTATCCCAACTAACAGTTTCATAGCCGAAGAGCATTCGCCAACCGCGATTACTAGGATTCCAAGTCCGAATCGGGTTGTGACCACCCAGAACCCGCAGGGAAAGACAGGTAGACAGAAAAATGTATCTGACCCGCTCGTTAGCCCAAACTAACTTATCACTGCTAGAGACGATCGTACAACCTTCGTTACCCCACGGTTTGCTCATCGGTAGATAAAACACGCCATTGGCATCCATCCCGCCATGACCAGAGTGATAGAAGGCCATGACCGCATCTACCCCGTAGGTATCTTGCCAATCATCGTAGGGTTCGTAGTAAAGCCAGGGTTGTACGCCACAATCCTGATACCAAAAGTTTAAGGGGGTAAACTTTTTCACATAGTCTAACCAGCCTTGGGCATCTTCATGGGTATAGCGCAGGGTGCCAAAGGAGCAACCACAGCCCACTTCAATACTACAGCCGCCATAGAGATTCGCTCCGCCACGCAGGCCATCTTTGCTATCCTGACCGAGGGGGTTTTCGGCAAAGAGAGGAACGGAGGGAATTTCTGGTGTTTCGGACTCAGGAAGGTTAGCTGCGGGGGGAATTTGAGTCGGTTGTGTTAATGTCATGGTATTTTCCTCGTTAAATCTTGAAAAAGTTTTAAAAAACGTAAATTTCCTGAATCACGTCGTTTTCCAGACGCAGATTGACGGGAAATTTTCTTTCCTTAGCGGCGGACAGCAGGGCAAGCATCCCCAAGAAAACACTGTCACTCTCGGCGGCAATCTTGCGCCAGCCGAGGCCTTCCACATAGGCGGCCGCATTGCGTTCTTGGTTAATCATCCACAAACCGGTAATCTGCTTTTTCTCTAGCCAAGCACTGCCGGGGACAGTGAAGGTCATCGTGGCACCAACCGCAGAAATCTGGGCGATTTTTAAGCCAGAGTTGCTACCATCCCACCATTTACTGCTCGGACTGGTGCTATCGGAAAACTCGGTTTTATAGGGGGATCGAAATAGGTCGGCGTTATCACCGCCATTGGCATCTTTCTCCAAATCGAAGCGATTATCGGCCTGTTCTAAGGAACATTCGTAGTGTTGGCTAAGAGTCATCTGTTCCTCCTCGTTACCATTCTTCTGTTCGTCCACGTGCCAGATGGCTAGGCCCGCATCAGGGAGGAATGTATCCCGGCCAGTTTTCTGCCGGTTTTCGATGAGGAAATACTCGTTAGCGTTCTTACTGTAGAGGTAAAACTCATTCTTGGCCGCAGGAAGACTGGCGGTAAGACCTGGAGTTATCGCTGTCACTTTGCTGGCCCAACCGGCTTCATTTTTGAGGTAGGCAGAGACTTGCACGGGATTTTTATCATTGCCTCCGTAACACATCAGACAATAATTACCCACTCCTGCCGATTGACCGCCATAATCGTAGAGATCGGGAAAATCGCAGATCATGTGACCATTTTCATGACAGAAGGTACGCAAGGTCAGTTCACTACCCATATTGGTGATTTGGTAGTCGTATAACTTCTTGCCCCCCCCGACATCGTAGGGTGAAGCTAAACTCCAGGAATGAGGCCATAGTCCTTCGGCCCAATTGTTGACCCGCGGTCCGACATAGAAGACATTTAAGGCATAAATTAAACCGTTACTATCACTACTCAGCTGACTAAAGTTAAAGCCTTGGGATTTCAAATAATTGAGGGCTTCTAGAATCAGTTCTCGGGTGCGAGTACCATAGGCGATCGCTGGATCGGTATAATAGGAGCGATTATGGGCGGCGGTGTAATATTGGGTGACAACATTGGTATAGGTTAATTTTCCCTGGGAGTTATCGTAGAAATAATCCCGTACTGACCCTTTATTGCCAAATCCGGCGTAACCAGGTAGGTTACAGAAGTTGCTGACTTCCTGTTGGGAAATGCTGGCGGCAACGTCGGGAAACTTAATCAAGATACATAATCCCACATAGTTGCCCACAGTTACTGTTGAAGTTGGTCTGGCATCAGCACTGGTCGTCGCACTGATTCCCTGCAGCTGAGTTTTTTTTTGCTGACGACGGACTTGCCATTGACTGAACCCGTCCTGTAGCATCGGTGCGCTCTGAGCTTGTTGTTTGGCACTCTCGGTCTGGATGCGTAGATGGGGCTGGATGCCGAGGCTTTGGGGTGCTATTTGGCCGACTATCCCATCGGTCGCTATCAGCTGGCTGTTGTCTTCGGAAAGCTGGGCGTAGGTGTAAAAACCATTGTCGGGGTTTTTGACCACGGTATAGCCATCTAGGGTTTCAAAAACAGCATAATACTGGTTTCCCGATCCCCTGACCCTGATAGTGCTGCCGTCGGGATTGGTGAAGGTAAATTCCTCATTCACAAAGGGTGTAGGCATAGATTTGATTCTCCTTGCCAAAGAAATTTTGGCTTTCTCGATAAGAAGCTCTGTTCAAGAACTCAGTACAGGACAATGCACAATTTCAATAATCATCAAATTTTTCTGCGGTGACAATACGATGATCCGCGTAGGGAATTATGAAGATATCGCAGCAATCTGCCCTTTCAGTAGCCCCAACTTTTCGAGGGCAACTATAACCGCTGCCGTCCGAGTTTGTACCCCTAGTTTCTCGTGAATATGTTCTAGATGTTTTCGCACGGTTCCTTCGCTACATCCGATCACTTTTGCTATGGCGGCATTACTTTTATCTTGGGCAATCCAAAATAGCACTTCTGCTTCCCTTTTAGTCAGTCCCAACAATTCTAAGGCCGCAATCGAAAAAGAGGGCAGTTCTTGTTCTTCTAAGAGTAGGAGAAACTGTTCCCCGATCAGAGTGGGAATCAGAAAAATGATTAACTGTCGTCCCTCTTGTTCTAGGCGTAAGGGTGAACAGGAAAAGGCTTGGTCATCCTTGGCTAGGAGTCGGGCAATCCGATGTTTAAACCACTTTTGCAAGGGTTCTGGTAAGGTGTTCGGGGTATGAGAGAGGGAATACTGGTACAGCAATTGTTCAGATCTTTCTGTAAGCATTTGCACGCTTCCAGCTATATCCATGACTATTAAACCTATCTGCTGGCAAAATTGGGGTAATCGTGGCTTTATTGATTTTATTTGATTATATTTGTCTTTATTGTTTTCTGGCTCTCTCTGTGGGCTAGATAGCAAAGCTGCGACACAACGATCGCAACTTACCGAGAGCTTTGGCATCAATCCCATAAATTTCTCCACTATTCAAATAATTATCACAAAATCCGTCTTTCTGCCCTGGTGGTGACGCTCTTATCTCAAGGCCTAGTGCTTGCTCAGAATATCTGTACTTTTAGAAAGCAGCAAATAGGCAACAGAAAATTAGGAAACAAACAAGAAAATATCTATGTCATCAACATTGATCGCAGTGACATAATTCCTTAAAACAGCCCCCTGTTAACGATAATTTCCTTTAATAAAACGCCAATTCAAGTCTGAATTACATCACTGTCTAATCTATCTTCATAGAATACCTCATTCGGGTTACGATAGTCAAGACATTTTCGAGGACGATTGTTAATCAAGTTTACGGCAAACTTGGCTAAAAATACCTCTAAAGTTCGATTTATTCTTTGACGTAGCTGTGCTATAAGGCGATAAATTATCCCCATTAATTTAGGATATTATCGAGCTCTTGCTAGGGATATGATCGATGAATTTACTTAAAGATAAGCAGAAAATTCGTTTTATTGACCTCTTTTGTGGTTTGGGAGGGTTTCGAGTCGCAATTGCACAAGTTTGTCGCCAACAACACTTAGAATCTGATTGTGTTTTTTCCTGTGATATAGATAAAGACGCTCAGGCAATTTATCACGCTAATTTTGGCGACAAACCCCAGGGAGATATTACCGAAATCGCTGCCCTAGACATTCCCAATCATGATATTTTAATGGCAGGATTTCCCTGTCAACCCTT
>NZ_SFBY01000057.1:0-4521 GCF_007095505.1 Microcystis sp. M_QC_C_20170808_M3Col | reverse complement strand
CCATCCATAACCTTACACATTTGTTACGGATGAATTGAGCAGTACGAATAGCATCGTCTATGGCTTGATACTGTTGAGTTTTAGCTTTAACTTTAAACTCTAAGACAAACATTTTACGCGGGGGGTACTTAGATAAAATTAGTATAGCACAATAAAAGTTAAGTTAACAAGATATAGTTTAAAAAGCCGTCCTAAAAGGACGGGGCTTTAACCCAAAATTTCGGTAAAAACTATCCAAAAGCAATTAAAACAAGAGCATTCGGTTCAATTAGATTAATAAATTTTGGCAACAAGAGGAGAGAGAAAACTTCTCTTTTTTACTTTTTACTTGACAAATTTGTGTGATAATTTTTGCTTATGGAATCGTGAAATGCTTATCGGGCAAGACTTTTAGGGCTATTTTGCGGATATTCTATCAGTATAGACCTCGTTTCCACACATAAACCAGAAGAGCCGCTATTTGCTGCGGAGGTTGGTATTCGGGAACTAAATCTTGTAGGGACTTAACTAAGCCCTGACGGTCATTAACTTGAATATAATTAAGCAGTTGCTCTAATTTGATTTGCAATTTCTCCCAAGCAAGAAAGTGTTCATTAGCGCAAAAAATCTTTGGGTGAGAGGTGGGACGAGCTTTATCGGTATCGATTAATAATTCTTCGTAGAGTTTTTCCCCCGGTCTTAATCCTGTGATTTCAATATCGATATCTTGCCCTAATTCCAAGCCACTTAAACGAATCATCTGTAGGGCCAAATCGTAAATTCTTACCGGTTGACCCATATCTAACAGGAATACCTCACCCCCTCGGGCCATTGCTCCCGCTTGTATAACCAAACGCACCGCCTCTGGAATAGACATAAAATAGCGAATAATATCGCGATGGGTGAGGGTGATATTCTTACGTTGGGCGATTTGTTCCCGGAAACGCGGCACCACGGAACCGCTACTATCGAGAACATTGCCAAAGCGGACGATAGCGCAACAGGTGGAAGTGTCGGGTAAAGCGGCCAAAGCTTGTACAACTAACTCAGCACAGCGTTTACTGGCCCCCATAATGTTAGTCGGTCTGACGGCCTTATCGGTGGAAATAAGAACTAAATTACTAACTGAATTCTCGATCGCAGTCTGAGCGACATTTAAAGTCCCCCAAACATTAGTGTAAACCCCCTGACTAGCATTGGCTTCCACAAGAGGAACGTGCTTATAGGCGGCCGTGTGATAAATTGTTTCAATCTGGTGTTGTTGGATGACTCGGGCCAGATGATTACGGTCGAGAACATTGCCTAGATAGGCATACTTGCGTAAATCGGCATAATTTTCACTTAAATCGAGATCGATTTTGTAGAGGGAAAACTCGTTTAATTCGTAGATTACCAAGCATTTTGGCTTGAGGAAGGCGATTTGTCGGCATAATTCCGAACCGATGGAACCGCCACCCCCGGTGACTAACACCGCTTTACCGGTGACATTTTTTGCCAAAAGTTCGGGATGGGGTAGAATTTCTTCCCGTCCTAATAATTCCGAGACATCGACACTGCGAATCTGATTGATGGCCGCTTCTCCCGATAAAATTTTTGAGAGGGGAGGAACGGTTTTAATGTCGATGGGTAAAGTTTCTAGACTTTCGATGATTTGCCGCTTTTTGGCCTTGTCTAGGTTCGGAATAGCGAGAACAACCCAGTCAAAGGCCTGTTTTTGGTGCAGTAGTGCCAATTGAGAGGGGGAATAAACCCTAATGCCTTGGATAACTCGCTGCTGCAAATCGGGATTATCATCAACAAAGGCCAATAAACGATAGTGGGGGTCATTTTGTAGGGAACGTGCTAATTGACAACCCACAACCCCCGCACCATAGATAACAATTGTCGGTTCCCTATCCACACTACTGACGTAAATATTAAGACGGTGAAAGACAGAAAGAATCAACAATCTCACCCCGATAACAAATATTAGGGTTAACAATGCGTCGATAATCAGGACTGAACGCGGCAAAAAGGCATCCCATTGAAAGTAGGCAAGACTGATTAAAACCCCTGAACTATAGAGAACCGCTTGCAGTACGGAGGAAAGAAACTCTAATCCTGTATAACGTACGACGGGACGGTAAATACCTCTGAGATAGAAAACTAGAAGTTTAATGGCAATTAAGCTGAATATTTCCCCGAAAAAAGGTCTAATTTGCTGATATTCGAGGCTAAGATTAAACCTGAGAGAGAAGGCTAGATAGATGGTTAGACTAAAAATAAGGCAGTCGGTGACCATTAAAAGAGAGCGCTTCGATGACCTAGATAGGGAATTAGCCAATTTCAGGATTTTGCTCGCCAGTTTTCTATACATCTTCGACTTGGTGTGATAATCAGTGTTTATCGTTCCTAGTAGTCTTGCTAGGCAAGGATTTGAAGAATATATTTCTGGAAAATTACCCCTATTCTTCCTCCTTCCACACAGAAACGAGAAGAACCAATGTTTTTTTATAAAAGTAGCGCTGCCTGTGTTTCCGGAGATGATATCACCCAAATCAAAATATGTCAAGCGGCGGGATTTGTCAAGACTTTTTTTCCTTTTACCAACTTTTCATCTCTCCCCAAAAATTTTTTGCTCCCGCAAACTAGCCGAAATCACCGCTAGTCAAGGTTAAAATGAAGAATTGACACAAAAATTTATCGAGTCAAGTTATGAGTAATCAGTACGATGCGATCGTGATTGGGTCGGGAATCGGGGGATTGGTGACAGCGACGCAATTAGCGGCAAAAGGGGCAAAAGTCTTAGTTTTAGAGAGTTATCTGATTCCGGGGGGCAGCGCGGGTTATTTTGAACGAGAGGGTTATCGTTTTGATGTGGGTGCTTCGATGATTTTTGGTTTTGGCAAAAAGGGGACGACTAATCTCTTAACCAAGGCTTTAGCAGCAGTGGATATGAGTATCGAAACCATTGCCGATCCCGTCCAGATTCATTATCATCTCCCGGACGGATTAGACTTAAAAGTTCATCGCGACTACGAACAATTTTTACAGGAATTAATTAGCCATTTTCCCGCAGAAAAAAACGGTATCCGGCGCTTTTACGATGAATGCTGGCAGGTGTTTAATTGCCTTAATAGTATGGATTTACTATCACTGGAAGAACCCCGCTATCTGACTAGGGTTTTTTTCCAGCATCCTTTATCCTGTTTGGGATTGGTCAAGTATTTACCCCAAAATGTGGGAGATGTGGCCAGAAAATATATTAAAGACCCGAAATTATTGAAATTTATCGATATGGAATGTTATTGTTGGTCGGTAGTACCCGCCGATCGCACTCCGATGATTAATGCGGGAATGGTCTTTAGCGATCGCCATTACGGAGGGATTAACTATCCCCAAGGAGGAGTGGGACAGATTGCTCTCAAGTTAGTCGAGGGACTGGAAAAAGCCGGTGGTGAAATCCAGTATAAGGCCAGAGTAGCTGAGATTATTTTAGATGCAGGACGGGCGATCGGGGTAAGATTGACCAATGGTAAGGAATATTACGCTAAAAAGATTGTTTCTAATGCCACCCGTTGGGATACCTTCGAGAAATTACTCCCCCCGGAATCTCTCCCCCGCAGTGAAAAAAATTGGCAAAAACGCTATCAAAAATCCCCCAGTTTCCTCAGTTTGCATCTGGGAGTCAAGGCCGATGTCTTACCGTCAGGAAGCGAATGTCACCATATTTTACTAGAAGATTGGCAAAATATGGAAGCAGAACAGGGAACTATCTTTGTTTCTATTCCTACCTTACTCGATCCCTCCCTAGCACCCCCGAACCATCATATCATTCATACTTTCACCCCTAGCTGGATTGATCAATGGCAAAAACTGTCCCCCCAAGAATATCAACAGAAAAAAGAGGCCGCTGCTCATCGTCTCATCGAGCGCCTGAAAAAACTCTTTCCCAAACTAGATACAGGATTAGATTATATCGAAATTGGCACGGCCCGCACCCATCGCCGCTTTTTGAATAGAATCGATGGCAGTTACGGCCCAATACCGCGAAGAAAACTGTTAGGCTTATTAGGAGTGCCCTTTAATCGCACAGCTATTCCTAATCTTTATTGTGTGGGAGATAGTACCTTCCCCGGTCAAGGATTAAACGCGGTGGCCTTTTCTGGTTTTGCTTGCAGTCATCGTCTAGCGGTAGATCTCGGTTTACCTAGTCCCAGAGATTAAAAGCTGAAAATCAGGATTTTTACCGGCGAATTCTTAAACCGGAAGGGAATACTTGACAGCGTTTCTCAGATGGATGAAGCGCGTTTTTGCAACTGGAATTTTTACTTCGGCAAGGTTTAATCCATACTTCATCTTGACGAGAAACGCTGTAGATCGGTTTTGCTGAAGGCGCGGGCAGCTTATTTTAGAGGAATTACTCACCAATGCAGCCAATAAAAACTGATAACTGATAACTGATAACTGATAACTGATAACTGATAACTGATAACTGATAACTGATAACTGATAACTGATAACTGATAACTGATAACTGATAACTGATAACTGATAACTGAT
>NZ_SFBY01000056.1:0-6287 GCF_007095505.1 Microcystis sp. M_QC_C_20170808_M3Col | reverse complement strand
ACCACTCAATTAGTTCGTGAAAACCAAACGATTGTGGTTGAGAATTTAGCCGTCAAGAATCTGGTCAAAAACTCGAAATTATCTCAGGCAATATCTGACGTTAGTTGGGGAGAAATAACCCGACAATTAGCCTATAAATGCCGTTGGTATGGGATAAATTACCTCGAAATAGATAGATGGTTTCCCAGTTCTAAGCGGTGTAGTAATTGCGGGTATATTGCTGAGAAAATGCCGTTAAATGTTCGAGAATGGGACTGTCCAAGCTGTGGGACGCACCATGACCGAGATGTTAACGCTAGTAAAAACATTTTGGCCGCAGGACTTGCGGTGTCAGTCCGGGTCGCGACCATAAGACCAGAACAGAGTAAAACTGTGGCGGCAGGTGCGGAACCCCGCAAGGGAAAGAAGCAGAAACCCAAATCGTGAGGTTTGGGAATCACCGTCCGTAAACGGACGGTGAGGATGTCAATGACAGATAATCAATCCTTTAATAGCAGGAGGCACTAAGTGGACATAGTAAATTCAATACATATCCAGATTAGGAAAATGCTCAAACAGCAATCAAAAATTGATGGCAGATTTTTGGTAGTTGCTGCACTCTTAGGATATTTTGGGTTGTTGTATCTAGCTAATTTTTTTGTTCCCTATCACAAGTTTTGGTGGAGACTTGGGGTTCCTGCGGCTGAAAACCCTTTTATCGATCTTGCCGCCGTATTAGGTGCTTTTGATTGTGATCGATTGACTGGCGAAGTTTCCCTAGCAAATAATTCCTGCTTCACCCAAATAGCTTATCCTAGTAGTTGGTCTTTATTAACTTGGCTAGGTTTAGAGCAGCGCAATACTATATTTTTAGGAGTTTTCTTTGCTTTAATTTTTTATGTGATAACTTTAATCATCATTGGCAGATTAAATTATCAAGAAGCTGTAGTTTATGCCCTAATTTTATGCTCACCACCGGTAATGCTTTTAGTCGAACGTGGCAACGTAGATATTGTTATCTATTCTTGGCTTGGTGTCGCACTAATGATAATTAAGAATAGCCGAGCATTAATTTTTAGGTTGTGTGCCTATTTATTAATATTTTTTTGGGGGGTTATTAAACTATTTCCAATTTTCGGTCTGTCGGTAATTTTTAAAGAGAAAAGAAATCTATTTCTGTTCTTGGCGGCTATTTTTACCACTGTGTGAAAACGAAGCCTATACTGATAGTTTCTTCGGCAAAATAGTCGTAAAAGTCTTTCTCAGTCAACGTTTCACGATTCCATAAGCAAAAATTATCACACAAAGTCGAGAAGAGCCGCTAGTATAGGGGAGATTAAAACTATCTCAAGCATTCATGATGGGAGGATTTGGTATAGTTTTGGCTATAAAGTCCTCTTTGGTGCAGTCAAATATATTCTATCAAGGCTTACTAGCGGCGAAACTGATATTAAAGAGAAGCTCAAATATATGATGTATATAATTATGATTTTATATACTATGTCAATCTTAACCAGAGTTTTATTGTCGAAATTTAAATTTTTTAAAGAATGGCTTAGTTCGGATTTTGTCTCAACCGATTCGGACAAATCTTTAGATAAAAGTCGATACATTGATTACTTCCGTCTTGCGGTAGCAATTCATTTAGGAAATTTTCTTGTTATTGGTATGCTTTATGATTACAAATTAACTTTTCTCATCTTTGCCCTTCCTCAAATCTTGGATTGGATTAAGCAAGAAAATCAATTAAGCTTGCCTTCCAGTATGGCTTTAGTCGCTATGGTGGCAACCTTTTACGCAAGTCCATTCTTATATCCTTGGTTAGTTGATGAAATGATCAATTGGCTCTTAGCTGCCAATTTATTATACATTTCACTTCTCTCTATGCCTGAATGGCTAAAAAGTTTAGTCCATAAGAGATTGTCTGGCAAATTTTCCGTATAAAAGTTTAACCACAGTCTATATATAGCAAAACCAAATGAATTGTAAAATCCCCTTAACCAATTGACATCCTCGGTCAAGTTCATGTATAGTAGCTCCCAAAGATTTAGGGTGATGGGTTTAAGCCTTCACGAAGACTCTTTTCAGGGATTACTTGCACAAGGCTGTTGAAATTAACTGAAAACCCAGTATAGCGAGTCTAATTGACTTGTGAACAATAATAGCTCCCCTCTCCTTCCGGGACGAGCCTGATGGGTTTTGGCAGTGCATGGATACTTATCGAGAAATGGAAATGCTCAATCACCTTGATGACACTGGACAAGCTAGATGGAAAATATGGTAAAGAAAGCATTTTGGCCGGGCAAAAAAGTCTTTATTACTGGTCATACCGGCTTTAAGGGGTCTTGGCTGGCGTTTTGGTTACTCCATCTGGGGGCAGAGGTCAAAGGCCTCAGTTTAGCCCCCAATACCACCCCGGCCTTATTTGAGCAATTGGACTTGGCTCAAAACCTGAGCCACCATATAGGAGATATTCGAGAGGCTGAGTTAGTGGCTCGTTTAATCGCTTCATGGCAACCGGATGTAGTCTTTCATTTAGCGGCACAACCCTTAGTGCGGCTTTCTTATCTTGAGTCGGTGGAAACATGGCACACAAATGTTATGGGGACTATTCACGTTTTAGAAGCCCTCAAAAGCCTGACTCATCCCTGTGCCGCCGTGTTTATTACTAGCGATAAGTGCTATGAGAATCGGGAATGGGTCTATGGTTATCGGGAAAATGACCCCTTAGGGGGTTATGATCCCTATAGTTCTAGCAAAGCGGGGGCGGAATTGGCGATCGCATCTTGGCGAAATTCCTTCTTTAAAACCCCTCAAACCGCCATCGGCATTGCCAGCGCCAGGGCCGGAAATGTCATCGGTGGAGGAGATTGGTCTCTAGATCGGATTGTACCCGATGCGATGCGGGCTTTGATCAAGTCGGAAGCGATTCCCGTGCGGAACCCTTTAGCGACTCGCCCTTGGCAGCACGTTTTAGAGCCTTTAGGGGGCTATTTACGGTTAGCTGAGTCGATTTATGTGCAGTTGATGACAGCTAATTGGCAGCAAGACAGCCGGGGGTTATATGGGGCGTTCAATTTCGGTCCGTCTCTGACTTCTAATCGTCCAGTTAAAGAGTTAGTTGAGTCTATCTTACAACTTTGGCCAGGGACTTGGCTCGATCAAAGTGATCCGAATGCTGTTCATGAGGCTAAATTGCTTAATCTAGTCACAGATAAGGCTTTCCATAGCCTAAAATGGCAACCCGTCTGGGATTTTCGACAAACCCTCAAGGAAACGGTGACTTGGTATTATCAAGCGGCTCAAATGGACTCTGAAGATAAAGCACAATTCCAAGACCTTACTCGCCAACAAATCGAATATTATCAAAGTTGTCTGACCGATTAGCGAACTCAAGGTTGATAAGGATACAAATTAAGTAATCATTAAGTTCAAATTTCTCCCCTGAAAGGAAATTAACCATGACTCAATCTATTTCTCCCCCCAGTACAACCACCGAAGCAGAGCTGCGAGAGCAAGTCTTTCAATCTGTACAAGAATACTATAAACACAAATTTCAACCCCGGGCTTTTGTGGCGGGGCAAACCTATGTTCCGGTTTCCGGCAAGGTATTTGATGAGCAAGAATTAGTCAAATTAGTCGATTCTTCCCTAGATTTCTGGCTCACGACGGGCAGATATGCCGCAGAATTCGAGGAACGTTTTGCCCAGTGGATGGGGGTAAAACATTGTTTATTAGTCAATTCCGGCTCTTCAGCGAATTTAGTGGCCTTAAGTGCCTTAACTTCTCCTAAATTGGGAGAAAAGCAACTTAAACCGGGGGATGAGGTGATTACTGTTGCCGCAGGTTTCCCGACTACAGTTAATCCCATCTTTCAAAATCAGCTAATTCCCGTCTTTTTAGACGTTAAACTACCCGGTTATGACCTCGACATCGATCAGCTGGAATCGGCCCTGTCAGAGAAGACTAAAGCGATTATGATCGCCCATACCTTGGGAAACCCGTTCAATTTAGAGGCGGTGATGGCTTTTGCCGAAAAACATGACCTTTGGGTAGTGGAGGATAACTGTGATGCGGTGGGAAGTCTCTATAAAGGGCAAAAAACTGGCACCTTTGGGCATTTAGCAACGGTTAGCTTTTATCCCGCCCATCACATGACTATGGGAGAAGGTGGCGCGGTTTTAACCAGTGATACCCGCTTGAAAAAGATTGTCGAATCTTTCCGCGACTGGGGCCGAGATTGCTGGTGTCCTCCGGGGGTAGATAATACCTGTAATAAACGCTTCGGTTGGCAGTTAGGAGAGTTGCCCTTTGGCTATGACCATAAGTACACCTATTCTCATGTGGGTTATAACCTGAAGATGACGGATATGCAAGCGGCTGTCGGGGTAGCCCAACTGGATAAATTGCCGGAATTTATCAAAAAGCGCCGGGAAAATTTCGACTTTTTGCATCAAAAATTACAAGACTTACAAGATGTCTTAGTTCTGCCCGAAGCCAGCCCCCATTCTGAACCGAGTTGGTTTGGCTTTCCTATCTTAGTTAGGGAAGATGCGCCTTTTAGCCGTAATGATTTAGTTAAATATTTGGAGGAAAAACGCATCGGCACAAGGCTATTATTTGGGGGTAATTTACTGCGACAACCTCTGTATCAAGGATTAAATTATCGGGTAATAGGAGACTTGTCTAATGCAGATAAAATCATGGAAGGAGTCTTCTGGATTGGGGTATTTCCTGGATTAACCAAGGAGATGTTAGAGTATGTAGCCGAAACTATGAGAGCATTTTGTAGGAGTTAACACAAGCTCAAGCCGACAATTCTGCCGTCAGAATTGTCAATAATTATCAATAATACTTCAAATTAAATTAGATAAATGAACAAAAATATGATTGATCAATGGCTCAAAGGAGTAGGTGCGTTCCTACTTATTTTTATCGATGTAAATTATCTTCTTACCACAAGATTTGGCAGATTGAAAGGAAATGAAAGGTATGAAGCAATGTGGTATCTATTTATTTTGATTTCAATTATTGTTTTACCTATATTCTTGGGTAAAGTTTTGAACTATTTTAGTTCTATTTTATCAAAAATAATCAATAATTGGCAAGTCACAAATCAAAGTCGTAATCTTGAGTTTTTAATTTCGTGGGGACTTGGTCTTGTTTTCAACACGATAGCAATTCAAAGGCTCTTTACCCAAGGAACTGCTGAAAGTCTCAGGTTATATATGAAACCTGAGATGTCATACAATTGGCGTGAACTGACAACCTATTTATCAAACTTGAATTTTTTGGTGCTAATTCCAGTAGCATTAATTTTAACAGTTTGTGTGATAATTTTTGCTTATGGAATCGTGAAATGCTTATCGGGCAAGACTTTTAGGGCTATTTTGCGGATATTCTATCAGTATAGACCTCGTTTCCACACATAAACCAGAAGAGCCTTACATTTATTTTCTCTTCGTAAATTTTTGAGAACATTATTGATTGAGAATATAATTTTTATTGGAGTTTTGGTGACGGTGACATCAGTTGCTTGGAGTCTGGTTTATACTGATAAATCGAACTACCATTTTAATTTAGTTCTTTTCCCCTTAGCGGCCATTAATAGTGATTCCCCTTTTATTCCCCTTGTTGACGATGGATTTAAAAGTGTATATGGTGGATATTATCTTTGGCTTGGCCTACTATCACGATTAATGGGAAATAGTCTATGGTCTATTAAAATTGTTGTGTGTAGTTTAATTGCTCTTCAGATTCTTCTTTACTATTTAATAGTTAAAGCTATCTACAAAAATCCATTGATCAGAATTTTGGTATTTATTAGCTGCCTATTTTGGAGTTATTTTCATGGTAAGGTAGTAAGCCAAGATTTATACTTTCAATATTTTCCTTTAAGAACTTTATTTCCTTGTCTTTTGCTGGTAACTTTGTTGTATATATCTGAAAGAAAATTTCTCGATAAAGCTACTTTTTCCATTGGATTTTTAACAATTAACTTACGAGATTTGCTTCTAGATTTTATAGTGGCAATGGCTCTATTAAGTAATTTTGATTCTGGTATATCTGTCTTGATTATGTATTTCTTTATTTACATTTGGAATGAGTTTAAAATAGATGGTTTTAGCGCAAAAAACATGATTAAAAAATTAACGGGATTTAGTATAAATTTTATAATTATCATTTTCATAATTAGGGTCTGCTGAATAAATCTAAAAACCTTGTTGGGTAAGACTTTTAGACTTTTTGTCAATCAAAAAGTACCAGGCATGGGAGTGATCAGGGGGAAAATTCAGGTACTTTTTCCC
>NZ_SFBY01000055.1:0-2816 GCF_007095505.1 Microcystis sp. M_QC_C_20170808_M3Col | reverse complement strand
CCATCGCTATCGGGATAGACGATTGCGGTTTTCGGGCTGTCGTCGAGTTGTCTAACCATTGCTTAACCCTAGAATTTCGTCTTTGCTTCCTTAATAGTATAACTTTACTAGAAAAAATCGGGGCAAATATTTAGGGACGGTGATGATCCTAAATCCTGTTTAAAAAGTATCGGAGAGTGGGAAGTGGGGAAGTGGGGAAGTGGGGAAGTCCAGTTATATCATTTTTCACAAGTAATGGGGCAGCGATGGTTAATTGCCCTCACCCCCAACCCACCCGACTTCGGGGGGCGACGGGAGAGGTCTTTCGATAGACTAGAGTTATAGCCCGACAGTGGGAAGCTAGTGGCTGGAAAAGCTTAATATTTGAGATGAACCGATCGAGCGAGGATATCGTCTAGAATTGATTAGCTCAAAAAATCCCGACTGAATCTACTTTTAAGCGAACTTTTCTAAAAATGATGGCTGAATTACTGAGTCTAGTTCCTGCCAAGTCCCTCGAAACCGATGTAGTGGTAGGGGAAGCGTCGGCAGTATGTCCCCTTCCTCCAGTCACGGTTAGTAATGATACCCTACTTATTTCCCTGATTGATCGCTTGCGACGTACTTTGGAAAATCACCGCAGCGAAAATCAAATTGTGGTGATGCAGGATTTCCCGGATCCCGATGCCCTTTCTAGTGCCTGGGCCTATCAAATTATCGCTGAACAGTACGATATTCACTGTGATATAGTCTATGCGGGTACTCTCTCCCATCAGGAAAATGTCGCTTTGGTAAAACTAACGGGTTTACCGGCTAAACGTTGGGGAGTCCATACCCTCAAGGATAGAGATCTTTCGGTTTATCAGGGTTGTGTTTTTGTCGATGGTCAGGGAACCAATAGTCAGTTAACCACTCTGGTTAAACAGGCAAAAATTCCCATTATTGCTGTGATCGATCATCATACCCGCCAAGGGGATCTAGAGGCGGAATTTGTCGATATTCGTCCCCAAATGCGGGCAACAGCGGCGATGTTAACCCAATATATCCAAAAAGGGTTACTGACTTTTAATAGTAGCGATACCGTCCATGTTAAGTGTGCCACAGCTTTGATGCACGGATTGCGATCGGATACGAATAATTTAATGCAAGCGCAAGAGTGTGAATTTATTGCTGCTGGTTATCTCAGTCGTTTCTACGATGCCCAATTATTAAACGCTGTCCTGCAATCGGCCAGATCCCGACGGGTGATGGATGTGATTGAACGGGCCTTAAAAAACCGTATTATTAAAAATAATTATTCGATCGCCGGGGTCGGTTATTTGCGTTATGATGACCGGGATGCGATTCCCCAAGCTGCCGATTTTTTGGTGACAGAAGAAAATGTTCACACGGCTTTGGTTTATGGTATCGTTCACGATGAAGATGAGGAGATCGAGTTAGTCATTGGTTCTATGCGTACCAGCAAAATTACCCTAGATCCCGATGAATTTCTCAAGGAAGCTTTCGGACAGGATAACCAAGGTCGCTTTTTTGGTGGTGGTCGTTATATGGCCGGAGGTTTTGAAATTCCTATCGGTTTCCTCGGTGGTTTTAATAATAATGCCGAATATGCGAAACTTAAGTGGGAACTCTATGACACCCAAATTAAACAGAAACTTTCCCATCTAGTTAACCCCGATGAAAAGGTAATTCGCACCTAGCTATCGGACCTCAGCTATCTATTATCATCGCAAAGACCGACCCTACAGTGATATGAAACTTTATTTTGTGCGTCATGGATTAGCAGGACAATCTGGGGATTATCTCAACGATGGGGAACGTCCTTTAACCGAGGAAGGTAGGGCCAAAACCGCTAAAGTTGCCCAAAGATTAGGACAGTTGGGGGTGAAATTTGACCTAATTCTCACTTCTCCCCTGGTGCGTGCCGTGCAAACCGCCGAAATTTTGCAAAAAGCGGGTTTAAGCCGTAAAATTGAGCAATTTAATTCCCTATCACCCAACGGCAATATTCAAGATTGGGTGCAATGGTGGCAAAAGTCGGACTATCAGCGAGAGGAAACCGCGATCGCACTGGTGGGCCACGAACCGGATTTAGGCTATTGGACGGAAATGCTAGTTTGGGGCAAGTTTCAAGGAAAATTATCGATCAAAAAAGCGGGAATAATCGGTCTAGAGGTTCCCAATCAACAAAATCCCCTAGGCAAGTGTCAGTTATTCTGGTTGACAGCCCCGAAATTACTCCTCTAGGAATTAACCTAGGTGTATCTATCCTTTTTGGAGACTACAATCGATGTTTAGTTAATAGTTAAAAAATCATAAACGATATAGAATTACGCCAGTTATTAACTGAGAAGTTAGCAGTTTTATCCGCAGACAATCTTAATTTAGTTGGGCAATTTATTGATAAGTTAACTTATCAATATTTCTCAAACAAATCCGACAATTACCTAACAGAAAAAGCATTACAAAAATGGCAATTTTTAGTTAAAAATAACCAATAAATGGACAATAAAAATCCTTTAAGTGAAAATGAAATTAAGGTAATTTGCCAATTTTTAAGTCAATCTCATCAATCTCGTCTGGTAGGATTAGCTAGGGCTGGCTGAATAAATCTAAAAACCTTGTTGGGTAATATCTTTAGGCTTTTTTGAAATCAAAAAGTACTGGATATGGGAGTGATCGGGGGGAAATTTAAGCACTTTTTCCCTGAAAATTAGGTAGGGTTTGCTGAATAAAGCTAAAAACCTTACAGGAAAGGGCTTTTAGCTTGATTGAGAGTCGCTCAGGTGCCCCTGAATCTGCTAAAATTACTCAAAACCCTTGCATCTTCTCTCCTT
>NZ_SFBY01000054.1:0-7446 GCF_007095505.1 Microcystis sp. M_QC_C_20170808_M3Col | reverse complement strand
TTGACGGTTTCTGCTGCTAGAGTTTGCCAACCTGGGTAGATATTTGTGGTAATCTGAGTCCCACTTATATTGATGGCGATGGGGTTATTATTGCCAATTTGGGTGTAAAGTTTATTAGTTGTGTCTTTGACTAATTTGGTGTTACCGAAGGTTTCTATAGTAGCATTGCTTATGGCATTAATGGTAAGTGTGAAAACGTTACTGGAAGACAATCCTTTAGTATCTTTTGCTTCAAGCTTAATATCGAGACTAGAGCTTGTTGTATCCTTAGAAGTTCCACTAAAAGTTCTTGTCTTGGGATCAAAAGACAACCATTTAGGTAGGGAATTACCATTCACATCTGTTGCTGAATAAGTTAGAAGATCATTTTTATCTATGTCTGTGAAAGTGGTTTCAGAAACAGTGAAAGTGAATGATTTATTAGTAGTTGCTGTTTGATTGGGAATGGGGTTAATGATAATGGGAGCAAGATTTCCTTGAATAAGAGCATCATTCTTCTCCAAGATGTTTATCAATTCCTGATTGGTTGTGACCCAGTTTTCTTGTTGCTGTTGGGCTAAGTCTGCTTGTATTTGTTGATTTTTTTGACTAATTGCTTCTAGTTTTTGCCATTCCAGTTCAAAAATACTTCTGATTTTCTCTTTAAGTTGAGGATCTTGATCGCCAATAGATACGATCTGTTCAATAGCTGCTGTCAAATTCTCTAAGGTTTGATCTTGAGATGCGGTTGCGATCGCTTGACCAGATTTAACAATATATTCAATATCTTTCCATTCAATTCCTGCTTTTTCTTTGAGTTTCTGAGTCAAAACTGTGTCTTGTTTCCAAATATTGAGGATTTCATCGGTTGATTTTTTCCATGTTTCTAAATCATTTGTGTTGGCTGCTTGTTGGATCAATCGATTGGTACGACCAAGATTTTGTAACTGTGACCAGGTAAGTCCAGTTGCTTGTTCAGCTTGAGATTTGAGAGTATTATCATCTACCCAAATATTAACAGCACTCTTAATGGCATTTCCCCATTGCGCTAGTGTTTGTTGGTCAATTGCTTTAGCTGTTTCTTGACCAGCTTTTACTATATTTTCTATATCTTGCCAATTCAAGTCGGTATAGGTTTTGAGTTTTTGGGTTAAAGTGGGATCATCTTTCCAAATCTTTAGAATTGCATCACTGGCATTTACCCAGTCTTGGGTTGTATCTTTGTCTATGGCAGTATTAATTGCCTGTACAGTTTTGTCTAGTTTTTGAAGTTTCTCCCAAGATAACCCTGTGAGGTCTTCTGCTGTAGATTTTAGGGTATTATCATCTACCCAAATATTAGCCACTCGTCTGATGGCTTGTCCCCATTTAGCGAGTTCTTGACTGTCAATCGCTGTCGCAGAAGCTTGACCTGCTTTGACGATTTTTTCTAAGTCGGTAAAGTCTAAACTGGTAACTTCTTTGAGTTTTTTGGCAAAACTAGGATCGGTTTTCCAGATTGTTAAAATATTATCACTGGCAGTAATCCAAGATTGAGTATTATTATTTTGAGTGGCTTTATCTAGTTCCTGAACAGTGTTTTCTAGTTTATTGAGTTGTGACCAAGTTAGTCCCGTTGCTTGTTCAATTTTGCTTTTTAATGTGGCATCATCAGCCCAAATATTAGAAACTTTTCTGATCGCTTGTCCCCAATCTTTTAACTTTTCACTGTCAATAGCGATCGCAGTTGCTTGTCCTGCTTTAACAATCTTCTCAAAATCTTGCCAATCTAAGCCTGTATTGACTTTAATTTTATTGGCTAAGATTTTATCTGTTTCCCAAAGTTTGAGGATTTTGTTACTAGCTTCTATCCAAGCTAAAGTATTACCTTGTTCGTAGGCTTTATTAAGGGTTGAAATGGTTTCCTCTGTCTTTTGAATTTGTTCCCAAGAAAGTCCTGATACGGTTGTTAATTTGTTCTTAAGAGTATCGTCATCATACCAAATATTGAGAACTTGTTTGAGGGATTGTCCCCATTGTTCAACGCTTTGCTTATCAGTAGCTATGGCAATAGATTGACCTGCTTTAACAACTTGTTGGAAATCTTTCCAGTCTAAATTCAAGTTAGACTTTAAGAAGGTTTGTAGGGTTTGATTACCTTGCCAAATTCCCAGAAGTTCATTACTGGATTTAATCCAAGCTGCTGTATCTCCTTTTTCAATGGCTTTATTAATGGCTTCTCCTGTCTGGGTAATTCGTTGGATTTCTTCCCAAGAAAGTCCTGTTACTTTTTGTGCCTCAATTTTGAGTTTCTCATCAGTAATCCAGACATTTACAATGCTTTTTACAGATTGAGTAATTGCTTCTAAATTACGTTCTCTGACAGCAATTTCAAGCTTAACTCCCGATTGAATGATAGTTTCGACTTCTGCCCATTCAAAACCTGTTAAATCTTTAATGGATTTATGGGCTTCAGTTCCTAAGTCAACCCCCAATAAACTATCATCAACAAGGTTAATTGCTTTACCTGCTGTTTGAATAGCTTTGATCCAATCTTTATTATCGATAGTTTGATATAAGGCTGAACTTAATTTACCAAAGTCTTGAATTTCTTCCCATTTTAATCCCGTCAAATCTATCAATTCTTTTTTCCCTGCGTCCCCTAATCCAAGAGCAAAGTTTTTGTCAATTTGTCCGGCAATTTTACCGATTGCATTAGCCGCATCTAACCAGTTGCCATTTTCAATTGCTTTGATACCTTGGGCAGTTACAAGAGAGACTTGTCCTGCTGTAATAAAGAATTTTTGAATATCAGAAGCTTGATTTAATTTTGTGATGTCTTTAATGCCAAGAGATGCAGCATTAGCTAAGGATTGAACTCCAGATAATAAGGCGAGAGTCGTATCTCCTGTTTTGACATATTGATAGGATGAGTAAGCTCCTTGGGCGACTGTTTGGAATCTGGTTAGGTTAAGTAAGCTAGGGGATAATTCATATTTTAAGAGTTCTAATTTCTGGGTTAAGTCACTAACTAAGTTAAAATCTTTTGCACCTTTGGCAACATCAATTGCTTTGGTGGTTTCAATAACTTTAGGATTCTTGGCTAGTTCGCTATTAATATCACTAATTTCATAGCTGGCAAAAGCCATTGCTGCATGGAAAACTGCACCCGCCCAATCTCCATTATAAGCAGATTGAACGGCACTTAAAGAGGCTCCGACCGTTTGTAATGTAGTCACAATGCTTGCGTTTGCAGCAATGGCTGCTGTGGCTGCTGTGGATGCTGCTGCGGTAGTTCCTCCGGCGGCAATCACTCCTGCATAGGCAGATAAGGCAGCACCTGCTGTTATGACGGTAGCAGCAATAGCAATAACTAAAGCAGCAGTCCCCAAAACTTCATTGACAAAAGCTTTCTTTCTGATTTCTCTTTCTTTAACTCGCCCCTCAATAATCTGACTCAAAAGCTGTTGAGATTGTCGTGCCAAATCATCGGATAACTCAACCGCACCTTGAGCATAACCAATCTTATAAAGTATCTCTAAATTCTGCTGATTGAGTAATGTTTTCTCTTGGTCTAATACTCCTGTCTTCTGAATCTCATCATAAAGAGCTTTACTCGCACCTTTTAGGTCGGTTTCTGATTGTTTCAGAATGCCTAAATATTGCTGTTCTTCTTGGTCTAATTTAGTAATTTCTGCGTTCAGTTTATTATTTTGTTCAATTAAACCATCAACTGTCTTCAGTAAATTATCCTGAATAGTTGCCGCTTCTTTCCCCTGTAAAGCTGCATTAATATCTTGACGAGTTGCTGTTAATATGCTCTGCAATTCACTGGGTAAGTTGGGCTGTTTTTGTTTGAGGGCATCTAAATCAGCTAAGATGCCAGCGAGTTGTCCTTTATAGTCAGCTTGGGTGATGATATTTTCAATGGGATTAATGCCTAAATCGGTGCGGAGGTTGTTAATCGCTTGCTGTAGAGCTTCTTCGGTATTAAGCTGGTTTAGTTGTTCAAGTTTAGTAACAGCAATTTGACGGTCTCTTTGAATATCTAACCGTTGTTTTTCTAACTGTGCAGCAACAGCATCATCAATCAATTGACCGCGTTTTTCGGCAATTTCCTGTTCTAATTGTGCCTGTGCCAAATTGAATTTTTCAACGGAAAGGACTTGCAATAAAGTTTGATTTGTCCAGTCTTTGAGTTGGGACAGGGCATCAATGCGAAATTCGGCAACAGCAATTTCTTGTTTATGGGCCTCAATCGCTTCTTGAGAGTTGCCAATACTTTGCTGAAGTTGTGCCAATTCTTGGGTGGCGAGGGCTTTTTGTCCGTCTAAGAGGGTAATTTGACTTTCGGCGGCTTGACGGAGGGCGGTAAACTGGCTGGCTTGTTGTTGTGCCTGTTGTTGTAATTGCCGATATTCCTGCATTTGGGCATAATATTTGTCGGCTAACAGTAAATCTTCCGGGCGGGCGATTCCTCCCGAACAACCGCCACCTTTATCGCTGGCTAAGTCTCGATAGTCTTTGTAATAGAGTTCGGCAGCCGTAGCCATGTTGTTGGCGTTGGCAACTTCGAGGAGTTTGGCGGCTTCTTGGCTTCCGGCATCGTTGGCTTGTTTGAGGATGGTGAGGAGTTGGCTTTCGATGCCGTTGAGGGTTTGGCGTTTAGTAGTTGCTTGAAGGGTGTAGTTTTTTTCGAGTTCGGTGGCTTCTAGTAGTCCTTTGAGTGCCTGTTGTTTGTCTTTGATGGCGGAGAGATATTTGTCGTTTTGCAGCAAGAGGGAGGCTTGCAGGTCTTCCATGACTGCGGTAAGGGCTTGGCTGCTGGCTTCGGCTTGTTCTGCCAGTTTTTGGACTTCGGCGAGGGTTTTTCGGGTGTCGGTGAGTTGTTGTTCGAGGGTGCTGGTGTCTTTGTCGGGGCTGGCGAGGGTGGCATCGAGGAGTTGATACTGGGTGAGGAGTACCTGTTCTTGGGTTGAGAGGAGGGTTTGTTTTTGGGTGAGGGTGGCTTGTTGGGCGGTGAGGACGGTTTGTTTTTGGGTGAGAAGTTGGATAGATTGGTCTAATTGGGCTTGTTGGGTGAGTAAAGTGTCTTTATTGTCTCCGGTGGCGGTGGTGAGTTGTTGGGCGATGGTTTGCCGTTGGCTTTGGAGTTGAGTGATGAGGGTTTGGGCTTGGGTAAGTTCGTCGGCGAGGTCGGTGGTTTGTTGGATTGCCCAATTTTTGGCGGCGGTGATGTCTTGTTGCAGGAGTTGGGTTTGGGTTTGCAGTTCGGCGCGTTTTTGCAGGACGCTGTTGAGGGCGTTTAGGTAGTTGTCTTTGCTGGTTTGATATTCGCTGGTTTCTTTTTGGGTGTTGGTGGTGGCGGTGGCTGCGTCTTGGGTTGCCTGTTGCAGTTGGGTTTGCAGGATGGGGAGGAGTTTTTCCCAGTCGTTTATTTGGGCGATTTTATCTTCGCTGAGTTTTCTTTCGGCTTCGAGTTGTTGCAGGAGGTGGATAAATTCGGTTTGGCTGAGGGCGGCTTCATTGGCGACGGTGTTGGCTTTGTTCCATTGGTCGAGGATGGTGGTGGTGGTGTCTTTGTTGAGGGTGTCGGTTTGGACTCCTTTGAGGAGTTGGTCGGCGTGTTGTCGGAGGGCGGTGGCTTGTTTGGTGTAGGTGTCCCAGATTATCCAGTTGTGGTCAACGTGGGTGACTGTAACGGTTTCACTGCGTCCAGAACGTCCTCTAGATTCTCGGTATTCGTTCCAAGTGGGTCCTTGTTTGCGGCTTTGTTCCCAATAGAAGGCGGATTTTTCTTGATACCAATCAGCTTGAGAAATGGAAGCGGCGGCTTCAGCTTGTTTTTGGCTGATGCTGTTTTTGAGTTGGTCAATTTGTTGTTGGGTTTGGGTTTGTTGGTCGCTGATTTGTTGTTGGAGGGTGGCGAGGGTGGCTGTGTTATTGAGTTCGGGGTAGTATTGGTTAAGGAGAATGTTTTCTGCTTCTGCTTTTCGATTATTAGTTAACGCAACCCAATTATTAGAAGTGCCATCAGATTGTAAGTTAACAATGTCATCTAAGCCATCCCCATTAAAGTCACCTAGTAATTGTTCTGAGTTATTTTCATTTCCCCAATATCCTGCTGTTAATCCTTGAGAATAATTGAGGAATTTAAAAGTACCATCTCCATTAGATAAAGCAATCCAATTATTAGAAGTGCCATCAGATTGTAAATTAACAATGTCATCTTTACCATCTCCATTAAAGTCACCTATTAATTGTTCTGAGTTATTTTCATTTCCCCAATATCCTGCTGTTAATCCTTGTGCTTTGGGAATCAATTTAAAAGAGCCATCTCCATTAGATAAAGCAATCCAATTATTAGAAGTGCCTCATCTGCCCAAAATCCTGCGGTTAATCCTTGTGCTTTGAACAATATCATCCTTTCCGTCTCCATTAAAATCTCCTATTAATTGTTCTGAATTATTTTCATTGCTCCAAAAACCAGCAATTAAACCCGTTTCTTGACTATTATTAGAACCAGTTGTAACGAACAATATCATCCTTTCCGTCTCCATTAAAATCTCCTATTAATTGTTCTGAATTATTTTCATTGCTCCAAAAACCAGCAATTAAACCCGTTTCTTGACTATTATTAGAACCAGTTGTAATATATGCTCCTTTTAAGTTAAACGTACCGTTACCATTAGATAAAGCTATCCAGTTGTTAGAAATACCATCACTTTGTAAATTAACAATGTCATCTTTACCATCCCCATTAAAGTCTCCTATTAATTGTTCTGAGTTATTTTCATTTGCCCAATATCCAGTTTTCAATCCTTGCGCCTGATTAATAAAGTTAAATGATACATTAGGTAAAATTGATAAATTGCCATCTTGAATAACTTGATATTCTGTTAAATAATTCTGTACCTTGTCTGGATTTTGTTGTGCTTGTAAGGTTAGGTATGCGGTTTCTAGGCGGAGGGTTTGGAGGTTTGCGATTGTTTTACTTTCGATAAGATTAGTTTGTCCATCGACAATTTGAGGAACTGCGATAGAACTATCAATGGTTCTTTGTACTCCATTAATTAATGTGCCATTATTTTTGTTAGCTGTTAAGTCATAAACGGTATTTCCTGAATTTTCTTTAAGATTCCAATAACCGATTAATCCTTGCTCGTTGCCTGTTAGTTTTTGACTGAGATTAGCCTGAATTTGAGATTGAGTTTTAGCTACATTCCAAACTCTGACTTCATCAATTTCTCCCTTAAAGTAACCAGAATCAGCCGAATAACCAACAACTATTTTATCCTGACTACCAAAATCTGATTGAGTTTTAGAACCTGTTGCTACTAATTGACCATCAACATAAATTTGTTGACCCCCTACCGATGCACCAAAAACATGAGCGACATGATGCCATTTTCCATCAGCTAAATTGAGTCCACTACTAGCAATTACTTCATTATTCCAGATCCGAACGACTATATTACCATTAGATAA
>NZ_SFBY01000053.1:0-22052 GCF_007095505.1 Microcystis sp. M_QC_C_20170808_M3Col | reverse complement strand
AAGACCAGAACAGAGTAAATCTGTTAAGGCCGGTGCGAAACCCCGCAAGGGAAAGAAGCAGAAACCTAAATCGTGAGGTTTGGGAATCACCGTCCGTTTTACGGCGGTGAGGATGTCAAAACTTCCCCCTCGATTTAGCTTCCGGTGATGCTATCCCCATGGCCTTGACTGGACCGGCGATCGGTGGTTAAAAATAAACAGATGCTGGATCCCCATCCAACATCCGCATTCTAACTCTGCACACATTTTGCTAAGTCCTCATGATAAGTTAAAAAACGCTTCCTTTTTGGGGGCGTTTTTATTTATTCGATTGAAAAAACCGATGAGAATCATTACTAAAGCTGATAAGAAAGTGGGGTGTAGGGTGTGGGGTGTAGGGTGTGGGGTGTGGGGTGTAGGGTGTGGGGTGTAGGGGGGTGGGAAGAATAAATAAAAATAATCTCCTGAATACTGTCTCCTGAACTTCTAACCCAATGTTCGACAAAGATAAGCAAAAGTTATTTATTAACTCCAAAACCTTGAGAATATTTAAATTAACATTCCGCAATATTTACAAATTCTTAAGAATTAATTGAGAAAGATTTTTATTTAACAACGATGTTGCAATGGTTACAGCGATTTGACATAATTTCATAGTCGGGTATTTTGTGCTTTTTTGGGCAGCAACAGTTGAAACCCTTGCCACACCTAGAAGGTGATCCTAATTAAAACGGGTAAATCAGTCAATTTCACCAGCAATGACGATCTTTTTTTTATGTAGTTTTATTGCAAAAAAAAAGTTTTTTTGACAAAAAGCACAAAGTATGATAATAAACCAAGGTATTTCTGGTTGCGAGTAATTATTGTAGAGGGGGGAGAAGGGAGAAGGGAGGGGGGAGAAGGGAGAGAGGGAGATGGGAGAATAAATAAAAGCAATCTCCTGGCGACCGACGACCGACTACTGATAACTGATAACTGATAACTGTATGAAAAGATTAGCTTGGTTTGATCGCTTAGTGTTAGGGACTATTTTGGCTTTAATTGCCGCAATATCGTCGATTTTGATACAGGGAAATCAAGTTCCTACCCGAGGGGAGAATTTTAGCTGGCAAGGGCGAAAAATCGGCGTTAGGGACAATTATTTTACTTTAAGTTTTAATCGACCGATTGACCGTTCCGACATAGAAACCAGCTTGGTGATCGATCCTCCCTTGCCGGGTAAAATTAGTTGGGCTGGCGATCGCTTGACCTATACCTTGACGGAATTGCCCATCTACGGCAAAAAATATCAAGTAAAGTTACCTATTGCCCAAGGTGAGGATTTTATCGGAGAATTTTACAGCCACGATCGAGCTTTTGCCTATATTGGAGTCAACCAAGAGGAAAGAGGTCGTTTAATCGTCTGTAATATCATTCAGGGGGCAAATAACGTCACAGAACTGAAAAAAACCATCCTTACCCCTGGGGATCTGGTGGTCACGGATTTTCAAATCTATCCGAGGGGGGAGAGAATTTTATTCTCGGCCTTCGATCGCTCTGACTTAGGACGAGACACCCCAAAACAGCAACTTTACACGATTACCACGGGGTTAAATCATGACGAACATGGTCAAAATTTGCCCAGTGGTCGTATAGAAAGGTTTTTAGATGCGAAAACCTATCAAAATCTTCGCTTTAATCTCTCAGATAACGGCAAAACCCTAATCGTGCAGAGAATTAATCATGGGAATCCGGGGGATGCCAGTTTATGGGTAATCAGCGATGATGGACAATCGCGACCGTTAGGAATGCAAGGGGATAATTTTTTACTATCTCCCGACGGTAAAAAAGCGGTTGTCAGTCAAACGGGAGGGGTAGCGGTGATTCCTTTGGATGTCCAAGCGGGAAAACCGCAATTTTTGCCTACCTACGAGAAAATCCTCGCTTTTTCCCGGGATGGTCGCCAAAAATTAATGGTGAAATCAGAACCGGATAATCAGCGATCGCTATTTCTGCTCAACGATCAGGGAGAGTCAAGACTACTATTAAGAACAGTTAATCCGATTATTAGCTGTGAATTTGAACCGCGACAAGAAAAAACCCTTTACTGTCTGAAAAGCGATCTGGTCATGGGCAGCGATGGCAAAGTGAAAGAAGAACCATTTTTAGGGATTATTGAGCTAAAAACGGGTAAAATGATGCCACTGCTGGCTTTACCTAATTATCGTGACGTGCATATGAGTATGTCTCCCGATGGCGTGGCCTTATTATTTGATCAGTTAGCAACCACACCCTTTGGAGTCAGAAATGATTTAGTCACCGGGGAGGGGTCGAGCATTGCCGATGGTCGTCTCTGGTTATTACCACTCCCCGATCAATTCAGTCCCAATAGCATCCCGAAAATTTTACCTCAAGAACTCAACGCCGGTTTTAAACCCCGTTGGCTGCCCTAATAGAGCAGAATTGAGGAGTTAGGAGTCAGTCCCGATGAAAAAATTTTCACCCCCACAGATGAAAGAGGTTTCCTTCCCTACACCCCACACCCCACACCCTACACCCTCTTTCAAGTCAGGAGTCAGGGGAGAAATCGTTACCTAATCAGGTGACTCGGAGAATACTGACTCCCGAAAACGAAAACTGTGTACCTCACCATTAAGATAACTGCTATATGCTACTTCAGCGATTTGGTTTTTTATTGCGTCCTAGTGGCGATATCGAGATCGAGCGGGGGATTAGGACTTTATTAGCGATCGCAGTCCCAGTTATGATCGGTGAGATTTTAGAGCAGTCGAAATTGGGGTTAATGGTGGGTTTAGCGGCTCAAACCTTGATTTTAGCCGATGTGGGGGGGCTTTACTGCCTGAGAGCGAAAACCCTAGTCGCTACGACTATTGGGATGGCTCTAGCTTTGATTATCGGCACATTAGCCAGTGCTTGGTTAGGATTGACCGTAGTGATAGTTTTTTGCGGGTTGTTTCTAGCGGGTTATTTGACGGTTTACGGGGAAAATGGGGCTTTAGCTGGGTTAGTAATCAGTTTATTGCTGCTTTTTGCTGTTTCTTTGCCATCGGGAGATATTATCGTCGCTTTACAACGGGCCGGAATCGCTGTGTTGGGAGGGGGATGGACAATTTTTTTAGCCCTGTTTATCTGGCCTTTTCGCCCTAATCAGCCTTTACGTCAGGTAACGGCGGAAAATTTTCAGGGTATCGCCACTTATCTCCGCTCTTTGCCCTTACACTCTCGTTCTAATGCTAATGAGGAGCCATATTTTAACAAAATCCGGCAACTGTTGCTCCGTTCTAGGAAAACTGTCACCTTGACGCGTCGGGGACGTTGGGGAAAAAGTGAGCTGCGGGAATTGTTAATCGTCTTGATTGAAGATAGCGATCGCATTAATACCAGCTTAATTGCACTGCGAGAATTGCTTCATCTTTATCCCTTGCCACAACTGACCACGGTGGGTATTTTATTAGAAGATATTCTCGTGCAAGTGGCGGAAATTAGCGAAGATATTGCCGGGTTAATTTTGGGTAAAAATAAACAACCGGATTGTGAGCGCTTGCAGTTATTACTCAAGGCGATCGAGCAACAAAAAAATCTGCAAGCTAAAGTTTTAGAAAATGCTCAGGATGATTATAGCAGTTATGTGGCAATTTCGCAATTAAATAATCGTTTAAAAAAATTATCTAAACAGCTAAAAATAGCCAGTGAAACAGCGCAACATTTGCGGCAAAGCGAGGACTTTTCAGATAAAAAAAATACTTGGCAGCGGAACTTTGAAGGGATAGAAAAAGAGTACGGTCAAGAAAAAGCTTGGTGGCAACCATTAAAATCTAATTTTAATCTAGAATCGCCCCTATTTCGTCACGGTTTACGCTTGGGTTTGGGAAGTGCGCTAGGAGTATTGATTTACAATAAGCTAGGAATTACCCATAGTTTTTGGATTGGTTTAACCTTAGTTATTGTGTTAAAACCAGATTTTAGCTTGACGTTTCAACGCTTTTTTAATCGGGTGTTTGGTACGATTTTAGGCTCGGTTTTTGTTTTGGCATTGTTGCAAATTATAGATAATTCGATCTGGTTAGAAATTATTGGGGTGATTTCTATAGCGATCGCTTTAGCTTTGGTGCGATTTCACTATAGTTTAGCCGTATTTTTTATCACAATTTTTGCTTTAATCATCAGTCGTCTCGATGTCAGCAATGATGGGATTAATTTAGAGTATATCAGAATAGTTTACACTTTAATCGGTAGTGCTTTAGCTTTTGCACTTTCCTTCGGTTTTTTACGGTTTAATGAAGATGAACTTTTTTCCCTCGCTGCCATTAAAGCATTAGAAGCTAATCAAATATATTTTCAGTCAGTTATGGCAGTTTATTTAGGAGAATCATCCTATCAAACTGCAAGTTTATCTTCCTATCGCGATAAAGCTCGACGAGCAAATGCAACTATGCAAACGGCCCTACAAAGATTAATTGATGATCCTAGCACACCCTTTGCACAAATGGAACCAGCAATCACTTTAAGTAATTATATTCCCCGTTTTGGTCGCGGGGTGACAGTTTTATTGACGGAATTGGAACAATATCGCGGTAGTCCTCCCCATCCTAATCTGAGTCTGTTCACGCAACAAATAACCCAAGCTTTGACGCAATTAACCCAAGCTTTGCAAACAAATAATCCTCCTCTTCCCTTACCTCCCCTCGAAGATGCTTTAGAAGAAATCCTCGATCATTTGCAAGAATTGCGAGAGGAAAGGTTGGTAGAAATTGCTCATCAACAAGAGGGAACTAATCTCCAGAAATATTTAGGGGATTATAATATTGTCACCACGGAACTTGTGGAATTATCCAGTCGTGTTGGGGTAATGAACACAGCAATCGATCGTTTTATTAGAAGTTAAAATTTAGAATCGATTAACTTCGATAATTTCCGTATATTCAAAATTATTAGGACTGCGTTTCACCAGAGAATAATCAACACCATGAAGATTAATTAAATCCTCTTGACAATCCGCTTTCGGAGAATTATAAACTAACACATATTCTTTACCAATATAGGGAGAAATCTCGGTTTCTACTTCTCCTCTCCATTGAGTTTTTGTCACTAAAACAATTAACTGATTGGCTAATTTAGGAATAGCGATCGCAACTTGCCGACGATAGATATGATCGAGACTACCAAAAGGGGAATCCATCACCAGAGGAAAAGTGCTGCTATCAATTCCCATCAAAGTATTTTTCTGACGACCTTCTCGCACTCGATCGATAATTCCCCCGATAAAAGATAAACTGAGAATCTGATTTTCTCCAGTGGAAGCTGCCACGGGAATGGCGAATCCTGTGGTATTTTCTAATAATCTTACCTCGTAATCGGGACTAATACGAGGAATATAGGGAGTAAAAGAAATTGAGTTAAAGATTTCCTGTACCCGTTTTTCTAAGGACAAACGAAACTGATTTTCTAATCTCCGTCTTACCTCACTAATGCGATTAATTGCCTCTTGAGTCGCTAAAATACGTCGTTGTCCTAAATTAGATTTTGCCTCTTTTTGTTGCTGTTTTTGTACTTGTTTTTGCAGGGATTCTAACTCTTTTTCATAGATATCTAGTTGATTTTTATTGCTGCCCTGTTCCAAGCGTAAATCTTTTAGGGAATCCTCGATCGCATCTAAGCGAGATTGCAGATTTTTAATATCTTCATCGGGATAATGGCGAAATTTATCCCGAACTTCATCTAATTCTGATTCTACCAAAGATAATTCTAAGCGCCACTGGTGAATATTAGCTTGATAATTATCCACTTCTTGCCAAAAATCTAAGCTCCGTTTATCCATTTCTTTGACTGTGGAAGATAAGCGAATGGCCGCTTCTTCCACATCGGCCATTCCTGCTTTATTCATCCAGTCTTGTACCTGTAAATAAGCTTGACTATTCTCCTGTAATTCCTGGCCACAAATACATTTTTTTCCCTCTAATAATTGTTGGACAAATTGCTGTTTGATACCACTGGGTAATTCCCCTTGTTGTCGTAGGCGATCGATTAATTGCTGAAAATTTTGATTAATTTCTTTTAAAAAGACTTGATAAGCTTGCTGGGAAATTAATTTCTTTAACTTATCCTTAGTTCTGACTAAATCTTGCCGCAGATTTCTTTCCTGTTGTTCTAATTTTTCTTTTAACTGTTTTAATTCCTCGGCACCACTTAACTCTAATAAGCGATTAGTCAAGGCTTTTTTAAATTCTTCCTGCTGGGATAACTGGGTAATAATATCCTGCTGACGCTGGGTTAACTTTTCTAAATCCTGCTCAATTTTACTTTCCTGTTTTAATAACTTTTTTAAATCCGATTCACCTAAATCTTTAAGTTCATCTTGTAAAGATTTTCTAGCTTTTTTTAAATGCTCGATCGCTCGATCTAATACTTTAACTCCCAATAATTCCTTTGTATCTTCTGCGATTTTACCTTGGCTACTACTGCGAAATTGATGATCGATATATTCCCCATCAAAAAAGAAATAACGGTGTAAACTTTCGGGTAAAATTTGATTAATAATATCCTCCGGGGGTTGATGGGGTGCGTACCAATTGCCATCATCACCAGCGTAGAGCATATATAAACTATTTTGACCGTATTGAATTTTACTATTTACATCTTGGTAGGCGAAAAATTTTCGTTTTACCTGATAGCGTTTATTTTCATGTTCAAAGTTCACTTCTGCTGAACATTCTATGGAGGTTCCCGTGCTGACTTCTGTAATTGCCCGTTTATTAACTAATAACTCTGGTTCGGCAAAAGCTGCCGTAAATTTTTCATAAAGCACCCAAGTACAAGCATTTAAAATGGTTGTTTTTCCTGCCCCATTATTGCCATAAATTACCGTTGTATTGCGAGAACTTGCTGCTAAATGTATCTCAGGAGTCTTACCATAAAATTGTCGAAAATTACATAACTTTATTGATAGTAGTTTCATATTTAGAGACAGGGGGGGGAAGTGGGGGGATGGGGAAGTGGGAAGTGGAGCATTTGGATGAAATTTCCCTAAACCCCTAAATCCCTATCACCCTATCACCCCAAAACCCTATCACCCTATCTCCTGACTCCTGATAACTGATAGCTAATCATTGAATTACTTCTTTAATAATCGTTAAAACATCATCATTGATATTGCGAGGATTGCGCTGGTATAACTTATCTCTTTCCAATTTTAAAACTCTATCGATGATTTTTCGCACATCTTCGGGAGCGTTTAAAATCGGTTCTTGGATATTTTGGAGATTATGATCAGGATTAGTCATAGGACAGATTTTTTAATATTTACAGCCGCTGCATTCAACCAAAATCCCTGCTAGGGTACGTTAATCTATTACTAACGCACCCTCACCCTAGATTGTTTCTCTAAACGAAACTTAAATAGGGTAACTTTTGCGCGGTAGATTGAATCAGATCGAGATTTTGTAACAGCTGTCCGCAGGTATCCCAACCTCCTTCTATTAACATCTGTCGGGAACCTTCATTCATAGACACGGTAGCGACAAAATCCCCCCATTCCACCGTCATAGTTGTCAAGGAAAGATCGACGGGAATTTCGGGATTAGCTGCAATTAAATCCTGTAAATGGGTGATGGTTTTTGCCTCAGCAGTGACACAGGGAACCCCATTAGCGATACAATTACCAAAAAATATTTCGGCGAAACTTTCCCCGATAATTGCTTGAATTCCCCAACGTAAAATTGCTTGGGGTGCGTGTTCCCGAGAAGATCCACAACCGAAATTACCATTGACTACCAGAATTTTCGCTCCTTGGTACTGGGGTAGATCGAAAGGATGACTCCCCTGTAAAGCGGCTCGATCATCGGCGAACACTTGTTCTCCTAAACCTTCAAAGGTGATACAACGCAAAAAACGAGCCGGAATAATGCGATCGGTGTCAATATCGTTGCCTCGCAAGGGTAAAGCTCGTCCAGAGATGGTTTTAACTTGACTCATGATCTTTTTCTAACTTTTACTAGCAGTGATAAAAAAGGTGGTTGCATCTTGCCATACTCCCTGATCGGTGGCATTTTTCTCGATTTCTCGGCGATAATTGTTCACTAAAGTCGCAATTTCGGCAGCCGATAGGCGGTCGCAACGCGCTCGCAACGCGAGATCGAGAGGGTTATCCTGAGGATGAAAATACTGCCCATACCAGAAGTTTTTGGCGGTTTCTAGGGGCAAATATCGACCTAGTTGCTCGACATTGACCGATATATTGGTAAATCCCGCATTTTCCAGCAATTGATGGCATTTTTCTGGGGTGGCGATGGGAGTATGCAGATTAGGCAACTCAAAACCATAGGTTTCGCGACAAACACCACTGATCAAGGGTAGGAAGTGGGATTCTAAATTATTACAGGAAAAAGCGACCGAACCGCCTTTTTTTAACCATTGATACCATTTTGCCAGCACTTGCGGGATATCGGGGAAAAGTGCGATTGCCAGAGAACAGGTGATCAGATCGAAACTAGACTCGGCAAAGTCAATGGCAGCTATATCGGCGTTAATTAGGTCAATATTCTCGATATTTAATTCTTCTAGCTTTTTTTCGGCTCTGGCAATCATTGCTGGTGTGAAATCGATCCCGATGACACTTTTTACTTTTGGAGCAATTGCGACCGCAATAAAACCCGTTCCCGTTGCCACGTCTAGCACAGATTGGCTTTTTTGTAAATAGAGATAATTTACTAATTTAAGGGCGCGAGCTTGGGTAAAATGGTTATCGTAATCGTGACGACGGGCATAAAAATCAATCACTTGACGCTGATAATCGTTGCTCATCTTCTCTACTGCCCAATTATCGACAAAGATTGACCCAATTGACTTAAATTAAGAGCATGGCCGCCGGTAACTAGATAAACTGCGTCTGCTATTGTGCCAATTCTACGACAGAGATCGCCTAAACGATCGCGAAACAGACGACCGAGGGGATAAGCGGGAACCACACCCCAACCAGTTTCTTCCGCTACCAGAATAACATCAACCGCCGCATTTTTGAGGGAATACAAGAATCGATCGCTGATTTCTAACCATTCGGCTGCCGACATTTCTAAACAATTGGCTACCCAAGTACCGAGGGAATCAATTAACAAACAGTGAGAAAATGGGCTATTATCAATAGTTTCGCTTAATTGTCGGGGAATTTCTTGGGTTTGCCATTGGGGGGAACGTCGCTGCCGGTGTCTTTCAATGCGATCGCACCATTCTTGATCTTTTTCATCCACCGAGGAGGTGGCGATATAAATAACGGGTTTTTGACTGATTTTGGCTAAATATTCGGCCCATTCACTTTTTCCAGAACGGGCAGCCCCTGTCACCAGGATAATTTTTTCATCCACGATCGAGATTTTGGCAAATAACTAAAGTATGTACAGGAGAAAACTGTCCTATTCTCGATCATCAAAACGGTGAATATCATCATCGCCTAAATATTCGCCATTTTGCACCTCGATCATCACCAGAGGAATAGAACCGGGGTTTTCCACCCGATGACGGGTATTCATGGGAACATAGGTAGATTCTTTTTGTTTGAGGAGAGTTTCTTTTTCATCACAGATTACCCGCGCTGTACCGGAGACGACAATCCAGTGTTCACTGCGATGGTAGTGCATTTGGGTACTCATGTGATGGCCGGGTTTAATGACAATGCGATTGATGCGATACCGGGGACCTTCCTCCAATACCGTCACCGTCCCCCAGGGGGGAGTCCGCGTCATTTCTATGTCTTGGGGAAAAGGGGAGGGAGCATTAATTAAGTCATCCATGGCGGTGGTCTCCAAACTTGATTAACATTCTAGTGGACAATCTCTGGTTTGCAGCTATCCGCTAAAGGGGTGTGGGGAGATGGGGTGTGGGGTGTGGGGAGATGGGGAGATGGGGAGATGGGGAGATGGGGAGATGGGGAGATGGGGAGATGGGGAGATGGGGAGATGGGGAGATGGGGTGTGGGGTGTGGGGAGATGGGGAGATGGGGAGAATAAATAAAATAATCTATTCCTGTCTCCTGAATCCGGTCTCCTGTCTCCAGTCTCCGGTCTCCTGTCTCCTGATCACTGATTCAAGAGGGCAATTGTTTAAAATCAAAATTTGTGTCTTTACCCTTGACAGATGGCTCGGTTTGTGCTATGCGATTAGCCATTTGTACCAGATCCACTCCGGTAGCTTGACGCAATTGTTCGGCAAAAGCAGTCATTTTCGGGACAAGATTACCATCACCCCCGTCCACTACCGTCACCGTTTGCACCTGCACTTCTGGGACACTAGCGACCATTAATTTCAGCAATAACTCCAATTTTTGGTATAAAAAGATGTTTTTAGCGTTATTTCCCGCTCCTTGCCAAGAAGCCGCTAATTTTTTGGTTCCTTCCGCTTGCGCTTTCCCCTGTTCGATAATTTTGGCCGCTTCCCCCCGGGCTTTTGCGATCGCTTGTTGACATTCGGCCTCGGCAGGTGCGATCACATCCGCTTGTAATTGCTGTTTCACCTGCTTAATGCGGGCGTTTTGTACCGCCACTTCGGCCTGTACTTTAGCTAAATCGGACATAACCACCGATTCTACCTCGGCAATCATGGCGCCGCGCTTAGTTTGAGTGTCGCGCACCCGTTTTTCTGCGTCAGCTTTGGCTATTTCTAAATCTTTTTGGATACGACGCAAAGCGGTGAGGCGTAGATTCTCGGAATCCTTGATAATCGATGTTTTTCGGGCTTTTGCTTCTGCTATCCGGGCATCTCTTTGTAATTCGGCTTTTTGCTTCCGTCCGATCGAATCGAGATAACGCACCTCATCAGAGATATTCTGTATCTGCAAACTATCCAAAACTAAACCCAATTTTTCCAGATCCTGTTCCGCTTCTTCCAAGAGACTTTTGGCAAAAGCGATCTGATCGGAGTTCGCTTGTTCTGGGGTTAAATTGGCCAGGACACCGCGCAAATTCCCCTCAAGGGTTTCTTTAGCCAATTGTTCGATTTCCTTGCGTTTCTTGCCCAATAAACGCTCGATCGCATTATGAATAATCGGTTCCTCCCCGGCAATTTTAATATTCGCCACCCCGGTGACGATCAACGGCACACCGCCCTTAGAATAGGCATTAACCACCCTGAGATCGATGATCATGTTGGTCAGGTCCATCCGATACACTTGTTCTAGCATAGGTAAACGAATGCTGCTGCCCCCTTTTACCAAACGATAACCGATGGTTTTGCCCGTGGCCGTGGGACGACGACTGCCGGCAAAAATTAAGACTTCGCTCGGTTGACAGATATGGTAATAGTTACGGATGACCAATAAACCCGCACCTGTCCCTAAACCGAAAACTCCCAGTAAAACAGCGATAATTTCCATAGATTTTATGTAGGTGAAATTTGTAATTATCTTTACTTTTAGCCGATCGACTCTCTGGCTGGTTGATTTTTTGGGGGGTATCGATATTACACTAAAAAGTAAAGCTTAGACAGCCTATCTTTATCATGCCAGATCAGCCAATCTCGATCGCCGAATACTACCACGAGCGTACCAAATACGACCCCCAGACGATCGCCTCAAAAAGTAAAGGTCTTGATTGGAGTCAACAACCCTATCCCTTCAAAGAATACAAAATCGGTCAGACTTTCGATCTCAAACCCTACCTCTCCCGTCAAACGGTTCCCCAAAAAGGAGACTTTTGGCGACGTATATCGCGAATTTTGGGCTTTAGCTATGGGTTAACTGCCAAAATTGCCACTATGGGGAGTCCCTTGTACCTACGTTCCGCACCCTCTGCTGGTGGATTATACCCCGCCGAGGTCTATCTGATCTCCCGTGGCACGGAATTTTTACCCGCCGGTCTCTACAGTTATCAAGGTCAAAGTCACTCGCTGCTTTTATTCTGGGAAAGTGATGTCTGGACGAACCTACAATGTGCTTGTTTCTGGAATCCTGTTTTAGAAAATACCGATATCGCTGTAGTTACCAGTGCCATTTTTTATCGGTCTGCTTGGCGCTACGAAGATCGAGCTTATCGACGTATTTTCCTCGATACAGGGCATTTATTGGGCAATATTGAGCTATCAGCCTCGATTAATGACTATCGCGCCCATTTAATCGGTGGTTTTAACGATAGCCAGATGAATGAATTGCTTTATCTCGATTCCGAGAAAGAAAGTGTCATGACAGTGATTCCTTTGGCAGATCTGCTCAATATCCAGCAAAATCTCCCCCATAGTACCACAGCACTCCCTTCGGCAACCACGACTCTTTATCCCGAAATTACCGAGGGAGAATTATTAAACTCCCTACACCGAGCCACTATCATAGCTACAGATGAGAAGATAGAAGCAACTGTTACCCCCTCTAATTGGGAAGATAAATATAATTTTCCTTTTTGTCTAAAAGTTTCCGTGACATCCCGTCCCGTCAATTGGGGGGAAGATTTAATCGATCTCGAAAGTACGATTCTTAAACGCAGATCTACCCGCGCTTATAGTGGCGCTAGTCTCAGTTTAGACGAATTGCGAGCCTTGCTGCATTTCACCTATCAACCCCAAGATTATGCCGGCCAAAATCTCGATACCAATCCCGATTATTTTGCTCTGGATTTATTGGAAACTTTTATCGCTGTTTCGGCAGTAACCGGATTAGAGGAAGGCTGTTATTATTATGCTCCCAAAGCCCAAGAATTGCGGCAAATTCGCTTTAAAAATTTCCGGCAAGAGTTACATTATCTCTGTTTAGGTCAGGATTTGGGACGGGATGCGGCTGCTGTGGTTTTTCATACGGCGGATCTGTCAAAAGCAGTGGCTAAATATGGCGATCGAGTTTATCGTTATCTTCATGCAGATGCGGGTCATTTGGGACAGAGATTAAATTTAGCCGCTATTCATCTGGGGTTAGGGGTTAGTGGTATCGGTGGTTTTTTTGATGATCAAGTTAATGAGGTGTTAGGAATTCCCTGGGATGAAGCAGTTATCTATATCACTACTTTAGGCCGACCGAAGGTTTTTTAAGGTGAGTTTGATTAAGGATAAACCACAAAGGCACAAAGAACACAGAGGGGAAGATAGAGTGTTCTTGATTAAGATTCTCTGAGATTTTCCCTCTCTAATTCGATTAAATTATCGATTTTTTTTAGCTTTGTATCCCCAGCAAGATAACCGATCCCGCGATGTAAATGTAAGCGAAATTGTTGAGTTAGAGTTTCTTTATCGGTTGCTAATCCGTCTTGATGACAACGTTGTTTGAGGGCAATTAAGAAAATATCGGCCATTTCTCCCCCGAATACTTTCCAGGATAATTCTACATTGCTATCGGCAGGAATGGGAACGGGAGAGGGGAGACTCGGTTCGGCAAGGGAACGACAAAAAGCCCAACGACAGAGGATATTCCATTGGTCAATTTTGGTGTAGCGTTTTAATTTTATTAGGCTATCTTTGGCGGTTTGAGATAGTCGAAAACGTTCGATCGGTGATTCCATAATCTATAATTTTACCTCGCTCTGAACGATGAGAAAATAGTTAGTTATTCTCAATTCTGTTTAATAGGATAGTGGAAAGTGGGGAGTTTTTTTCAGTGATCGGTAAACAGTCAACTGATAACTGATTCAAGTCTGTATCAAACCCATTGGCTGCCGCTAAACTATTTTTTAAGTTCTCGTAGGGGTGACTGGTTGATTGGTGTTGAATTAATTGGGCGAGGATTTTTTGGCAATTTATCTCAGTCATAATCTTACCAAAAGTAGCGATCGGGGTGAATAGTAGTTTGACGTTGTTGGGAATTGTATTCTAGCAGGTATTTTCTGGCGATTACTTGCTGTTCTTCTAATAATTGTAGCTCATTTTGTCCAATTTCTGTATCGGTAGAAAGGAGGATGACTTGAGAGGAAGCGGCGGGAAAATAACGTTCAACTAAATTATGGCGATGGGAAGAATCTAAACGTCCGAGGGGTGTATCGATAGCGATGGGTAAATCTCGTCCGGAGACTCGCGCTAATCCCCACAAAAAAGCGATCGCTAATAGTTGTTTTTCTCCGGCAGAAAGACGGTGTTTAGGCACATTTTGTCCATCGGGACCAAAGAGAGATAGACCAAAAGTATCAGCATCGATCGCTATTTTCTGCACCAGATCGGACTTATGCAATAAATAACGAAAACATTCCGCCACTTCTCCCTCCAATCTATTTAATTTTTTTAAAGTTAAGCGTTCTTTAAACACTTTTAAAGTTTGCTGTGCTTTGACAATAGCATTGACGATATGTTCGTTACTTTGCGATTCTAAAGCTTTCTCACTATAGGCAAATAATTCTTTTTTAGTTTTCTCAATTTTCTTTTTGATTTCCTCATAATTTTTGTGGCTTTGCTCGTATTCTGCTTGAGCATTTAGATACTTTTTCTGAGCGGTTTTTAAGTTATTACTCAGGGTTTCGTATTCTTCGGGAGAGGCTGCTACTGCTAATTCTCGCTCTAAATTATCTAAGTCAGCTTCCAGATTTCTTAATTGTGACATTGCTTGATGAGCGAGGTTAATTTGTGCCGGTAGTTGATGGGTTAAGACTCGATTTAATAACTCGATCGCCTCCTCGTCTAAATCTAAGTAAGGAGTAATCAAAGAATCGCTATCCTCAGCTAAAAACTGATTTTCTTGCTGTAAAAATTCTCTAATATTCTCTAATTGTTCTAAAGTTAAATTCAGTTGTTCTAAATAAGCAAGTAACTTTTTATCTCTGGATTCTAAAACCGATTGAGCGACTTGAGACGATTGAAATTTTAGCTCTTTTTCTCCCTGAATTTTAGCCGCTTCTAGGAGAGGAAAAATTAACTTTAAGGGTAAAAATTCCCCTGCCAATTGACCTAAATATTCTCTCTGTTTCTCTAACTTTTTATCTAAATCCTTTTTTCGGCTCTCTAATTGACTTCTTTCGGCGGCAATTTTTCCGCCATCAATGCGAAATTTATCCGACACTGCATCAAAATCATTTCTAACCACATCTAAATTTTTTTGTTGAGTTTCCATCTCTTGTTTAGCCAATTCCAAATCTTCTTGGTACTGAGCTAATTTTTTCTCAATAGCTTCAATAGTTGCCAGTTCATTTTCTGCTGCTAATAACCGGCGCTTGCGACCAGCTAAAATATCAAGATCAACTGCTAATCTTTCCGCTAATTCTAACCCTAATAAAGTCTGCATCGAATCCTTAACGCTGTCAGGAGGTACATCCTGTTCTGCCAATTCTTTTACCTGTTCCCCATCAAATAAAAAGAGGTTAGAAATACCCAAAGGTAATAAAGTTTCAATATATTCATCCCAAGTGTTAGCTAGGGCGGGATCGGGCCAATCTTCATCTAAAATACCGAGGGTATCTCTACCATCTTTGGGCTGTTTTGTCCAGTATCTAACGATACGATATTGTCGCCATTGTTCATTAACTAGATGTTCAAAAGCCAGTTCAATTCTAGCTTGATCGATGAGGGAAGCTTGATTATTAACTGCTTGACTGAGAAACTCGGCATAACTTAAATTATTGCGAGTAGAACACTTTGCCCGCGCACCGTACAAAGCCAAACGAATCGCATCCATTAAAGTAGTTTTACCGCCGCCATTCATGCCTCCCAAAAGGATAATCGGACAGGGACTATTATCTTTTTCAGGACGTAAATTAATCACTTGACGACCGGCGTAGGGTCCAAAATTTTGCAAAACCAATTCAGTAAAAATCATTAACAGTCAGCCTTAGTTAAGTCCAAAGTCTTAGGGAATCTTCTATAAAAATTATACCTGAAAAAGTGCCGCAGATATTTTTTTACACCCAAGAAAAAACCCCAGACTTTATACTATAGCATTGATCACCATCGCCTAGATATAATCAAGGTTTCCTGATTTTTACTTTCCAGTTTATTACTGGGCATGAGCCTATTTTTTGAAAAAATCGTTATGATCGGCGTGAAAGTGCCAACACAGGGGAGAAAATTGCTATGATCACAATCGGCGAATATTTATGCCAGTGTCTCCATAGTTTAGGGGTTAATCATGTTTTCGGGGTGCCGGGGGATTATGTCCTCGATTTGATGGATGTTTTGGTGGAAAGTCCGATCGAATTAGTTTGCACCTGTAATGAGCTTAACGCAGGTTATGCCGCCGATGCCTACGCGCGAGTCAAAGGTATGGGCGCTGTCTGTGTCACCTACGGAGTCGGGGGATTTAGCCTCGTTAATGCTGTGGTCGGTGCTTACGCTGAAAGAGTTCCCCTGGTGGTAATTAGTGGTGCTTCTGATCGCTCGATTCGCCGGGATAATTTATTATTACACCACACCACGGGCGATTATAATCTGCAATTTTCGATCATGGAAAAAGTCACGGTTGCCTCGGTTATTCTAACTAATTCTACCCAAGCAGCCAGTCAAATCGATCAAACTTTAGCAGCTTGTTTGCATCACAAACGTCCCGTGTATATCGAAATTCCCCGGGATCTGGTCTATCGTCCCTGTATCCCCTCAGAAAAGCCAATTTATTTAACCGATAATCTCACGGATGCCGCCGCTTTAGAAGAAGCCATTGAAGAAGCGGTTTTATTATTAGAAAAAGCGGAAAAACCAATTATTTTAGCGGGGGTAGAATTCCATCGGTTTAAACTCCAAGATAAGTTGCTGAAACTTTTAGAAGTAACGGGTTATCCCTTAGCCACCACTATTTTAGGTAAGTCGTCAATTTCGGAAATGCAGCCGCAATTTATCGGCACTTATGTGGGGGCATTAAGTCGCGAATATGTTCAGCAGCGGGTGGAAAATGCCGATTGTGTCCTCTGTTTAGGGGCGATCATGTCCGATATGAATTTAGGCGGATTTACGGCTAATTTAAATCCCAATAATTTGATTAATGCCAATTCGGAGAAAGTAAAAATTAAACATCACTTTTATCAACCAGTATTTCTAGGAAATTTTATCGATGGTTTAATTGATAAGCTAAGTCACAAAGAAGCGGCTACACTAGAGATTAAACCCGCGGCCGAATTGAAAGATTTAGAATTCATACCCGTGCCAGAGCAAAAATTAACTAATGCTCGTTTTTATGAGCGAATGAATCATTTTATTGCTCAAGAATCTTTTGTTATTTCCGATACAGGGGACGCAATTATTGCCACAATTGATTTATTAATGCCCCAAAAAACCGACTTTATTGGTCAAGCATTTTATCTCTCTATCGGTTATTCAATTCCCGCCTGTTTAGGAGTAGCTTTTGCCGCACCCAATACTCGTCCTATCGTCTTTGTGGGTGATGGTGCTTTTCAAATGACCGCCCAAGAACTTTCGACAATTATCCGTCACCATCTCAATGCAATTATCTTTTTAATTAATAACGATGGTTACACGATCGAGCGGGTAATTCAGGATAATATTTATAATGATCTACAACCGTGGAAATATCACCAATTACCAGCAGTATTTAACGGGGAAAGTTGGAGTTGTCAAGTCAGGACAGAAGGGGAATTAGAAAAGGCTTTATCAATTGCCCAGGGTAACATCGATCGCCTATCATTTATTGAAGTACATCTCGATCGTTTTGACTGTTCCCAAGGCTTAACTCGTTTAGGTCAAGCTTTACGTTCACCCCATGCTTAGACTGGTTATGCTATTAGGTTTTGACTGTGTGAAGCTATCCTCAGACACCAGACTGAAACTCTTTTGGCCCCCAAGAGTCAACAATTAAGATACAATCGGTATCTTAATCAAAGTGTGATGGTGACAACCGCAACTAAAAACCCTATGAATACTTTATGGAAACAAATCACCCTATTGAACTTTTCGCCCGCTTCTTGGTCAAAATATAGCTATCTGCATCGTTTAGTCGGCCTTTTTAGTCAATGGCGACAGGGTAGCCGGTTTGTGCAGTGGACAGAACTGATGGGTGCGCTGTTAATCTCTCTCCTTATCGCCACCGCACCATTTTTATCCACCAGTCAAATCGGTTTTTTGCTGTTAGCAATAGCGGGTTATTGGCTACTCTTAACCCTTGTGGATGAAGGCAAAATCGGGGTGACACCGATTCACATTTTAGTGCTTTTATATTGGGGAATTGCCACGGTTTCTACGGCTTTTTCTCCCGTTAAAATGGCAGCTTTGGAAGGATTAATTAAATTAACTCTCAATCTCATCTTTTTTGCCTTTACTGCCCGAATCATGCGCTCACCACGCCTGACAAATTGGATTCTGACTACTTTAGTTTTAACCGCCTTAGCAGTCAGCGTTTACGGCATTCGTCAGCAAATTTTTGGTGCGGAACAGTTAGCAACTTGGAACGATCCCACTTCCGAATTAGCGGGGGATACTAGGGTTTATAGTTATCTCGGTAATCCTAATTTATTAGCTAGTTATTTATTACCCGGTATTGCTTTTAGCAGTGCAGCCTTGTTTGTATGGCAAGGATGGCTACCGAAAATTTTAGCGGCTTTATTAACTTTAGCCAATGGTGCTTGTTTATTTTTTACCGAGAGTCGTGGCGGTTGGATTGGTTTGATGGTCTTAGGAATTGTCTTCTTATTGCTATTATTTTATTGGTTCAAAAATTATCTACCGTTATTTTGGCAAACCTGGCTTTTACCCTTAGTTTTAGGTGGTTTAGCCGTGGTGATTTTAGGGGCGATTTTATTGGTGGAGCCGCTGCGAATTCGGGTGATGAGTATTTTCGCGGGCCGGGAAGATAGTAGTAATAACTTTCGGATTAATGTTTGGGATGCAGTTATTCGCATGATTCAAACTTATCCGCTTTTGGGCATCGGACCGGGTAATGATGCTTTTAAGAAAATTTACCCCCTATTCATGAAGCCAAAATACACGGCTTTAAGTGCCTATTCTGTGCTATTAGAAATCATGGTAGAAACGGGAATCATTGGTTTTACCTGTTTCCTCTGGTTATTAGTCACAACTATCGGCCAAGGCATCCATCAAATTAAACTTTTACGGGACAAAATGGATAGTCAAGGCTTTTGGTTAATTGGGGCAATTGCCGCTATGGCCGGAATTCTTGCCCACGGTTTTTTTGATACGGTTTGGTATCGTCCCCAAGTTAGTACCCTCTGGTGGTTAGTTTTGGGTTTAATTGCTAGTCGTTGTTATTCCTCCGATAGGGGGTTGAATCGTGGCAATTCTCTCCTCTAGGAGGGCGTTGAAGCGTTGTTTCAAATTACTGATAGGGTTGCTAGTCAAGGGGATTTGAGGCGCGTGTAGGCGAGGGCGATTATCAAGAAAAATTACAAAACCCCCATCCTACCATCTCTCGGTGGACAAAGCAAGAGATAATTAAATTAGATCGTTTCCCAGTTTCTTCTGCGCTTGGCGCGATTTTCCAACTGCAATAACGAGAGTGAATCCCGTGGCCGTTATAGAGACGAGGGAGGAAAATAATGGATCGTTCTCTTAGGTGGGCCGTCGCGATTGTCATAACTCTAATCCTCGTGCTTTCCCCAGTCTTTTCCCAGGGCTGTGGGGCGACAGAGTGGAAACCGAAAGGAGGGAGCGGCCAATATACAATGCTAACCCTTACTCGCACTGACAACGGCAAATCCATCACCATGCAGGTCAATGACCTACTGCTACTGTCCCTCGACGAGAATCCCACTACTGGCTTTCAGTGGGCGGTCGATGGTGGCGGGAGCGATTTAGTGAAGCTGCAGGCCTCTGACTATATCCCTGCCATAGAGTCGAGAGTCGGCGGGGGCGGTCAGAGAGTCCTGACCTTTAAAGCGCAACAGGCTGGGATAGGCCAACTAAAGCTTAAGCTCTGGCGAGAGTGGCAGGGAGAGCCGTCAATTGTCGAACGATTTACCGTCACGCTCCAAGTCCGAGAGTAAAGGCTTCTCAGACAGCTGGGGGCTAGTGAGTAACAACTTAGGAGGAAAGGAAAAATGAGTGAAACATTTGTAATTCCTGCAATGGGATGGTTGCCTGACTATCCCGATATTCGTGATGTCACTTTCCAATCTGAACGCGTACCGTCCAAACTGCAAGCTTTGGGACAGCCATCTGTCAAGCAAATGCTGGCCAAAGTGGGAGCAACGACATCTGCCCCAGCAGCGCTGCCGGCCAGCGTGGACTTGAGGGCGTGGTGTTCCCCAATCGAAGATCAAAAAACTATCGGTTCTTGTACGGCCCACGCCGGGGTCGGACTGGTGGAGTATTTTGAGCGGCGGGCTTTTGGCAAACACCTCGATGCCTCGCGCCTCTTTCTTTACAAAGTGACGCGCAACTTGCTCAAATGGACGGGAGATAAGGGAGCCTTCTTACGCTCAACAATGTACGCCCTCACCTTGTTTGGCGTACCACCAGAAGAATACTATCCCTACAATATCGCTGATTATGACAAGGAGCCACCAGCATTCTGCTACGCCTTTGCCCAGAGCTTCCAAGCGATCTCTTACTATCGCCTCGACCCCCCAGGAACGACACCGAGCAACCTATTAACTCAGATTAAAACCTACTTGGCAAATGGGCTGCCCTCAATGTTTGGCTTTACTGTTTACAGTTCTATCAGTCAGGCCAACACCAATGGCGGTAAGATCCCCTATCCAACTCGCGGCGAACGGGTTGAAGGCGGTCACGCCATTGACGCAGTTGGTTACGACGACAACCTTAAGATCAAGAACACCAACCCTGGTGGCATTGAAACCACCGGTGCCTTGCTGATTCGCAACTCTTGGGGGACAGGATGGGGAAGCGCCGGCTACGGCTGGCTGCCCTACAAGTACGTCCTCGATGGTCTGGCAACTGATTGGTGGTCGCTAATCAAGAGTGAATGGGTCGATACGGGACAGTTCGGATAGGAGACCGATTCGATCAGGTGTGAGGGGCGAGATAAAGGCTTCTGGTGAGTTTTTTCAGAATAGGGGGGACGCTGTGAAAACTCACCGTTTGTTTAATTTTTTAGGGTATGCAGACTTACATCATGAATCGATGCTATCCAGAAGCACAAAAAATAAAAACTTTTACGAGAGATTGGAGGAGACAAGTTTATGTTATTACAAGTAGGCAGTCAAGGGTTACAAGTTGGACAATTACAAGCCAAACTTAATGAAATTGGCTTTAACTGTGGTCGGGTTGACAAGATTTTTGGAACCAAAACCAAACAGGCTGTTGAAAATTTCCAACGGGATCATTTAGGAGAATCTGAAGTAACAGGGATAGTAGATGAACGGACTTGGAATCAAATTATGAATCATCCTTCTATTCGTCTAGCTTCTGTTTTAATCGATCCTGGTCATTCCCCCATCCATTCAGGTACTGATGCAAAAGATGGGACTCCTGAATATGAGATGAATCTTTTGCAAGCCAAGATCGTGAAAGCGGAACTAGATAAAGCAAACATTTCAGCCGAGATTTTCGATCCACCAAGCGATCCGCGGGATCTGATCGGACAAAAAGCCGCAGATCATTCAATATTTCTCAGTTTGCATCACAATGCTACGGACAGAAAACCTCACTACACTTGTGTAATGGTTCACCCAACCAAAGCTAAACCAAAATCGATCGCTTTTGCCAAAAAACTTTCGACTGCGGTTGCTAATGCAATTGGACAAAGGGATTTCGGTGTAATGGAAAATAGTGTAACCGTTCTCTCTGAGTCTGAAGAGACAAATTGTCCGATTTGTGTTCTGTGCGAGAGTTACTTTTTAGATGCCATTGATACACGAGCAGAAGCCGAAAAACTATCTACCGAAGCGGCTTATGCGATTGCGTCAACGGTTATTGCTGAACTGCAACCTGCATAATCAAAGCGGCTCTCTTGTTTATTATGGGAGAACATTTTGTCCGCAATACTCAAGAGAGCCATCAAACTTATAAGGTGGCGTAAGTGTTCTGAAATTAAGTAGTAAGATAGAGGGGATGAATTATGAATAATAATGAAGAGAAAAAAGGATGGGTTAGCGGTAGCGTAACATGAGCGGGCGTTGGGTTTCATGCTTCAACCCAACCTACGTTCTCGATTGCCTAATATTGACAAATCTCTGACTAGATTATACTCTGTCTGATTGATTCTGTCCAAGGTTTCATGGCAATTCGGACATTCAATTGTTTCATTTAAAAGAGCGAGCTTTAGG